>JANPOJ010000481.1:0-9738 GCA_031427935.1 Ilumatobacteraceae bacterium
GGGCATCGGTCATGTCGAAGCCAGCCCGTTGACGCGCAGCAGCTATCACGCCCGCCAGGCGGCGGATGCTGTGGCGATCGGCGACTCCGTGGCATTGTCGTTCGTGTGAGCCAGAATGATTCAATGAGCGCCGTTTCGTCGTCGACCGCCACCTATCTCGACCGCATCGCCCGAGCCCGCTCGCGGATGAACGAGGCGGGCATCGACGTGCTCCTGGTCTCGGTCGGTCGCGACTTGCCGTACCTGACCGGGTACGAGGCCATGCCGTTGGAACGCCTGACCATGCTCGTGTTGCCGAAAGATGGCGAAGCCACGCTGGTCGTGCCTCGTATGGAGGCGCCCCGAGTCGTCGAACAACCCGGCGTGTTCACCCTGTTGCGGTGGAACGAGACCGACGACCCGGTCGCAGTGGTCGCCGGGCTGGTCGGACAACCCGCCACGGCTGCCGTCGGCGACACGATGTGGGCGCGGTTCCTGGTCGATCTCCTGGGGCACTGGCCCTCGACGTCGACGCATTACGTGCGATCGATCGAGGTCATGAACGCGCTGCGCATGCGCAAGGACGCTGCCGAGATCGCAGCCCTTGCCGATGCCGGTGCAGCCGTCGACCGCATTGCTGCCGACCTGCAAGCCGGTCGCATCCCGCTGATCGGGCGCACGGAGGCCGATGTCAGCGCCGACCTCGGCAGGCGGATCCTCGGCGAGGGCCATCAACGCGTCAACTTCGCCATCGTCGCCGCCGGCGAGAACGCCGCATCGCCGCACCACCACGCCAGCGATCGGGTGATCACGGCCGGCGAGATCCTGCTCTGCGACTTCGGTGGCACCATGAACGGGTATTGCAGCGATATCACGCGTTGCGTCTTCCTCGGCGAACCTCCGTCCGAGGTCGCCGAGGCCTATGCCGTGCTGCACGAGGCGCAACGCGCCGCCGTGTTGGCTGGGACCGTGGGCACGCCGTGCGAGGAGGTCGATCGGGTCGCTCGCAAGATCATCAGCGATGCCGGCTACGGCGAGTACTTCATGCACCGCACCGGTCACGGCATCGGGATGGAGGAGCACGAGGATCCGTACATGGTCGAGGGCAACGCGCTGCCGCTCGAGCCCGGTCACGCGTTCAGCGTCGAGCCGGGCATCTACCTGCCGTCGCGGTGGGGCATGCGACTCGAAGACATCGTGATCGCCACGGCGGACGGCCCCGTGGCCGTGAACGACGCCAACCACGAACTGGTCAGCGTCGCCGCCTGACCTAGGGCGTGGTGGTCGTCGCGAACAGCGATTCGTCCGCTGCGGGCGCGTACCGGGTGAGGTTGATTGCCACTGCCCCGTCGTCGAGACGGGCCAGTGGTCCGTTGGGGAGGACGCAGAACACCGACGTCCCCCCGGTCACCGGCACGTCGACGCATGTCGCCGTCTGCCCGCCGATCTGCTCGACGTGTGACACCGTGGGGCCGACCAGTGCGACCGCGCTGCGCCGCAGTCGCTTGGCGGCATCGGTGGCGTAGAAGTCGGGTGTGATCTGCGTGTCGCTGATCTTGGCCGGTTCGATGGTCGTCGAGCACGGGTCGCTCTTGTCGAGGAGGCAGGTCTGCGACGCACCGTTGGCGGTGATGAACCGCACGGAGCCGACGGTGACCGATCGGCGTCCCGTCTCGACGGCGACGGTGGCGGGTCGGGAGGTGTTGCCGAACTTGGTCAGCACCGTGTACTCCGCGGTGTACGGCCCGTCGTTGATCGCGTCGAGCTGTACGAGAACCTGATCGATTGCCGCGTTGCCGGTCGGTGACCCTGCCGGGAACGGCTCTGGGCTGAACGACGGCCGCTGGCCCGTGAAGCACCCGGTCAACAGCACCAGCAGCCCGAGCACCACTGGTCGATGTCGCATGGCACGGAAATCTAGAGCACGAACGGGCGTTCGCGGTTTACGTCGGCGAATGGCGGAGAATCGGGCTGGAAAAACGACGAACCCTCACGACCGGGACGGTGGTCATGAGGGTTCGTATTGGAGCTCTCCGGCGGCACTGGCATCACGCGGCGGGCGGTCTTCGCACGACTTGCGGGACGGGTGCATATCGGCAAAGTGGGAACCGGCACCACCGGAGAGACTTCCTGTAAGCGAACGAACTCTTGCGAGGCCGTCCACTGAGTTCGATTGTACGTGTGTGACACGCAGCGGTAACCAAAAGGTTTTGCAACTGGAAAGAAATTCTGTCTCGGGCCTTCTGATTCGAGCCGTCCGGCTCAGGTTGGCTGGTTAGCCTGCCCGGCGTGATCCGCCTCGATGCCGCCACCGTGCTGCTGCAGTGGTCGGTGGGCGGGCTGGCCTTCTTGTGGTTCACGACCCGGCGTCGGGAGGTGGGGATCGGATACGGCTGGTTGCTGCGTGGCGTCTATCTCCTGATGGCGGTGGGCGCGGTATTGCTCGGCGCCCGCTTCGGGCTGGTCTGGGCCCGCGAGCTCAGTGGCGCTGCCGTTGCCGCCGCCGCCCTGTTCGCCCTGGTCGTATCGGTCGTGCATCGGCACGCCGGGGTGTCGGGACAGACCGACGAGCACGATCGCCGCACGCAGCGGATCGCCGAGATGACCGGCATCGAGCGCACCGCGAAGCAGCCCCTGGCCGGCCGCGAGTTCCCGCCGGTTGTGGACCTGTTCGCGCCGATCGCGGGCATCGTCGGCCTGGTCGCGGCCTCGGTCGACGCCGGCGGCAACGTTGCTGTGTCGTTGCTGCGGACCGTCGCCGGTGCCGCGTTCCTCGGGGCCGTGACCGACGCGATGCTGCTGGGCCACTGGTACCTCGTGCAGCCGGGTCTGCCGCGACGGCACCTCAACGAGTTGGTCAACGTCCTTGGGTGGGTCTGGCCCCTCGAGGTCGTCTCGCTGCTGCTGCCCACCGGGATGGTGTCGGTGTGGACCGGCTCGGTGGACGATGGGTGGAACGGCACGCTCGGCTGGTTCTGGGCTGCATGCGCGGTGACCACGATCGTGCTGGTCTTCGTGACCAAAGCGGCGCTGCGCGAGCGCTACTACTCGGCCGTGATGGCGGCCACCGGACTGCTCTACCTGGCGATCCTCACTGCGTTCGGGACCGACCTCGTCGCCCGGGCCGTACTGGCTGGTTGACCCAGGCCTGGTTAAACGGCGAATTTCGGGGCAGACTTACAGCTATGCCGAGGCCAGTGTGGAGCGGGACGATTAGTTTCGGGCTCGTAGCCATCCCCATCAAGATGTTCCATGCCGTGAGCAAGAAGAGCGTGTCGTTCAACCAGCTCGACGAGCGCACGATGAGTCGCATCCGCCTGAAGAAGGTGTCGGCCGAGACGGGCGAGGACGTTCCCGACGAGAACATCGTCAAGGGCTACGAGATCAGCAAGGGTCGATACGTGATCGTCGACCCGGATGACCTGGAGCAGTTCATCCCCTCGGCGACCAAGAGCATCGATCTCGAGGAGTTCGTCGACCTCTACGAGATCGACCCGGTGTACTTCGACTCGCCGTACATCCTCGCCCCCGACAAGACACCGAAGCCCTACGCCCTGCTGGCCCAGGCCATGGAGGCCGCAGGCAAGGTGGCCATCGGTCGGTTCGTCATGCGCAACAAGCAGTACGTCGCTGCCGTGCGCGCATCCGAGGGAACGCTGCTGATGAGCACGATGGTGTTCGCCGACGAGGTCGTGTCGGTCGAGTCGATCGAGGAGCTTGGCGTGCTCGACTCCATCGAAGTCAGCGCCAAGGAAGTGAAGATGGCCGAAGCGTTGGTCGCATCCTTGTCGGCCGACTTCGACCCGTCGAAGTACCGCGACGCGTACCGCGAGCAAGTGCTCGACCTGATCGAGCGCAAGGCCGCTGGCGAAGAGTTCGAGGCACCCGCACCCGCCGCAGCGGCACCGCAGGTCGTCGACCTGATGGCAGCCTTGGAGGCCAGCGTGAAGGCCGCCAAAGCCGCCCGCGGTCGTCACCCTGCAGGTGGCCCCGAGCTCGAGGTCGTCGGCGCCGACTCGAAGGCCAAGCCCCGGCGAGTCCGCAAGTCCGCATAGCCGGTCTCAGCCGTGAGTCGGGTGTCGTGTCATCGCGCGATCGGGCTCACAGTCGTCGTGGACCGGTAGGTGTGAGTCGGGTGTCGCGCCCAGTCGCGCGATCGGGCTCACAGCTGTACGGAGTTGGCAGTGGTGTGAGTCGGGTGTCGCGCCGAGTCGCGCGATCGGGCTCACAGTCGGCCGAGTGGGTGAGGCGCCGATCGCGTATGGTCGCGAGATGAGCGGTGGGACTGTGGTCCGCGTCGGCGAGCGCGAGTTGTCGTTGTCGAACCTCGACAAGGTGCTGTACCCCGACACGGGGACGACCAAGGGGGAGGCGATCGGCTATTACGCCCACATCGCCCCGGTGATGCTGCCGCACCTCACCCGACGATGCATCACGCTGAAGCGGTTCCCCGACGGCGTGGAGAAGGCAGGGTTCTTCGAGAAACGCTGCCCGAAGCATCGCCCGCTGTGGATACCGACGGCGTTGGGTCCGGGCGACCACGACGGCGACATCGGTTATTGCCGTTTCGACGAACCGGCGGCGTTGGTGTGGGCGGCAAACATGGCAGCACTGGAACTGCACGTGCCGATGGCTTCCGCCGAGGACCTGGACACGCCGCTGGCGATGGTCTTCGATTTCGACCCCGGCGCGCCGGCGGCCATCAAGGAGTGTTGTGAGATTGCGTTGTGGGTTCGCGAGGTACTGGCTGCGGTCGAGTTGGAGGGCTGGTGCAAGACCTCCGGGTCGAAGGGCTTGCAGATGTACGTGCCGCTGAACACGCCCGCAACGCACGACGGCGCCGGTGATTTCGCGCTCGCCGTCGGGCAGGTGCTGGAGCGTCAGCATCGCGACCGGGTGACCACGGTGATGGCCAAGGTCCATCGACCGGGGAAGATCTTCGTCGACTGGAGCCAGAACGCCCGGTTCAAGACGACGATCGGCGTGTACTCGATGCGTGCCCGCTCGGAGCCGACGGTGTCGACTCCGGTCTCGTGGGCAGAGGTGGAAGCTGGTGCGGCAGGCGATGCCGCGCTGAAGTTCACCATCGACGATGTGCTGGACCGCGTCGACCGGCTCGGTGACCTGTTCGAACCGGTGCTGACGACCAAGCAGACCCTGCCGGCACGCTGAGGCCGGCGAATCGGGCAGCCCCGTAACGGTACGTACCGTTCGGGGGCTGCCCAGTTCGCCAGGCGGGTACGGAGGTCGCTACGACTAGGCGGAGCCGACGAGGACGACCGTCTTGGGGATGCCCTGGGCGTCGCGGCTGGCGGGGTTGACCATGCTGATCAACACGTTGCTGTCGGTCACCTGCACGCGAGTTGCACCAAAGCTGTCGAACCCGAGCAGTGGCTTCACATCGTCGCGCGACCAGTTCATGCCATCCGCCGAATGCAGCACCACGGTCTTGGGCGTGACGATCGCCTGCTGTTGGTACAGACCTTGCATGTCGGCGTCGGTGAACCGCACCCGAACGGTGCCATCGGGGTCGAACAAGCGCAACCCACCGGTGCTGTCATTGGCGTAGTTGAGCATTGCATTGGCGTCGCCCGGCGTGCGACCATCGAACCGACCGAGCTCCTCGCCGGTGGCGATGTCGGTAGCGACCATCACTTGATAGCGGCTGTCCGTCATCGTCAGGCGCACCCCGTCTTTGTCGATCGAGAACCCGCCGGCTTCAGCTGCAGCGTCGACATCGACGCCGGCAACGGCGGTGATCCCACCAGGACCCGCACCCGACAGCCACACGTTGAGCTGGGCAGTCTTGCCGTCGTCGGGGTTCAGCAGATTTGCCAGTGTCACCTTCGACCACTCGACGCCGTCGGTCGAGACGGCGGTGAAAGGTTGGCCGGTGGTCACATCGATGCCGAAGGCGATGATCGTGCCGTTCGTGAGGACGTTGACGATGTTGTACTGCCCGGAGGGCATGTCCGACTCCCCCCACGTCAATCCATCGGGGCTGGTGTAGAGCTTGGCCAGAGGGCCCTGGCTCACACCGGGCGCATAGAGCGTGGCCGAGGCGGCGAACCCGTTGGCGGTCGCCACCACGTCGATCTGATTCATCTGGTAGCCGCCGGGAAGCGCAGGGAACGAACCTTCGACGAAGTTCTCGCCATCGGTACTGACGAAGACCCGCGGGGTGAACATCGCCGCGACGGCGGTGCTGTCGACGCCGAGGTCGGACCACGGGATCAATCCCGACTGTTGCGGTGCGGTGTCGCCGGTGCACTGCTCGACTGGCGCCGTGCCGGTGACGCCGACGTTCGTCGTCGGGGTCGCACCCGCGGGGGTCGTGTCAGCCGGCGCGGTGACAGCCGGTGCCGGGGCGTAGCCGCCTGCAACCGAGATCATGGTCGTCGGCGCCCTGACATCCCTACCGCAGGTCGGGTAGTTCACGAGGATGGCGCCATCGCGCTGTGGGAGGTACCCGCCATTGCTTCCGCTGAAGATCGACGGGTCGAGGTTGACGGTCGGAACACCGACGGCGACGACACCCGCGTCGCTGGCGACCATGTCGCCTTGGAAGCCCACGCCCTGCACGCCCTTGCTCTTGGCCAGAGTGCGGAGATCGATCGGCAAGGTGATGTGCCGCCACGACGAACCCAGGTCGTCACTGACATCGACGACCACGTCGCCGCCACCGCCCTGGGCGATGGGTGCCGTTGCCGCAGCCGTCCCGAACGCGAACATCCGGCCATTGCGACTCGCGGACCCACGCGTCGAGACCTCCGGCTGAGTGAACGATTCGCCACCAGCGGCCTCCCAGTGGATGCCGTCATCGGAGCGGTACAACGTGGGAACGAAGTCCTGCTGGCCCGATGGGCTGACCGTCTTGCCGGGTGATGTCGACCAAGCGAGATATGGCGCCTTCTGTCCGGCGATCGCACTGTTGTCCCAGATCACACTGCCCAGCGCCTCGGTCGAACCGGGTTCGACCACGTTCCAGGCCAGGTTGGAGTCGATGCGGTTCACGGCTGCGAGCTGATCCGATGGCGCGGTGCCGGCGATGGTGGCGTTGGGCGTCGTCTCAGCGCCCGGCTCGGAGTCGGTGCCCGGCACGACTTTGTGGGCGGTCGGCTGCGAGAGGAACTGAATGGTGCCGATCACCGTTCCCGACAGGACAAGAAACGCAACGACACCGGTCGCAACGCGTCGGCGCTCACGTCGCTGGCGACCGCGCTGCACCACGCCTGCAAGCGGTGTGTCGCCGATATCGAGCGACCGAGCCTGGCGATGCAAGCGATCGGCGAGATCGTCGTGTGCGGGGTCGTGCCCGAATGGGTTCACATCGTTCATCAGTGATCGTCCTTGTTCGAGGGATCGAGGGGGGAGAGGAGGGATTGCAGCCGAGTGGTGGCACGAGCCAGGCGACTCTTCACGGTGCCGACTCGTAGGCCGAGTGCGGCGGCGGTCTGCGCCTCGGAGTAGCCGATCAGCAATCGACAGACCACGACGGCGCGGTGCTCGATGGAGAGTTGCGACAGCGCCTGGTCGATCGCGGGGTCCAGCGCGCCGTGGTCAATGACGACGTTTCCAGTCGTGATCCACACCGGCGCCGGTCGAAGTGCCCGCCGCAGGATCGACCGGCTCCAGTTGAGACCGACCCGGTACACCCAACCGCCCGGGTTGTCGAGCGCCTGGACTCTGGCCCACCGTTGGTAGGCGCGGGCCATCGCCTCGTCGACCGCCTCGGATGCCAGCTGCGTGTCGCGCAGCGTGAGGGCCAATGCTCGGCCGATCGGTGCACGCTGCTCGCGGTAGAACTCCTCGAACGGCATGATCGACGCGGCCGTGTCGGTCGAGTGGACGACGACGAACTCGACCGTGCTGGTTTCAACCGTGCTGAATTCGGCCGGGCTGGCGTCGACCGTGCCGGTCTCGGCTTGGCCGATCGTGATGTCCACGTCCGGTACACGCTCATCTCCCGAATTCGGTTCCACATTCACGATGACGCGTCCAAGGCGGTCAGGAGAGCCGACGCGCCCGGCTCACCGAGATCTGCGGCAATGGTCCACGAGCGACGGGCGAGATCGACATCGCCCGCCAGCGCTGCGGCGCGACCCAACTGCAGTTGCCACCTCGCTCGATGCGGATCACGGTCGACAAGAACCTGCCACTGCGCGAGCGCCTGCGTGATGTCGTCGTGACCGCCGGTTGCGGCCGCCCGGCTCGACAGCGCAGTCGCCAACTCGTCGCCGGCGAGTGGATCCTTCGGCGACCATGAGGTGGCCCGACGAGCCTCGGTGATCGCATGGTCGATGCCGGCGATCGTGGCGCGGTCGAGATGTGCCTCCGCAGAGACCAGGCGGTAGCGCAGGTTGTCGGGACGAAGCCTGACGGCGCGGTTCGCAGCGTCGATCGTCATCTCGTGATCTGTGGCGCGCAAGGCCGTACGCGCCAGTCGATCGGCGGCGACATCGAGCACACCGACGAACAACATGAACGCTGATGCAGTCGCAGCGACGGCGGGTCCCACGACCCGTCGCCGTGGGACGTGCTCGACCACTGATGTCAACGACACGACCGCACCGGCGAACAACCACCAGACCGGGTCGAGCTCCGCCAATGGGAACAGGAACAGCTGTTGCAGCCCGTACGCCAGCACGGCGGCGCCGATCCCGACCGCGAGAGGGCGCCGGGTGCGCAACAGTCTCCAGCTGCGCACGGCGATGAATCCGACGAGCGCGACGTAGAGCGCACCCGCGCCGAGCCCTCCTGCCAGAGCCACGTCAAGCGGGGCAGCGTGAGCTCGGTCGGGCAGGACAGCATCTCGTCGATAGGCGCGTTCGTAGCTGTCGTCGACGCCGTCCGCGAATGCGATCCGATAGCCCTCCGGACCAACGCCGATGACGGGATGCTGCCCGATCACCCTCGTCGCTACGCGCCATTCGTCGAGCCGAGAAGTGCTGCTCTCGCGTCGAGCGGTCACATCGTCCAGTCGGGGCGTGACCAGGGCAACGGCGGCCAACAACCCCGCAGCGCACCACATGATGTTGCGCGGCGATGGTCGGACCGCGACCGCCACGACCACTGCACTGATGCTGGCCCCGAGCCACGCGGCTCGCGTCCCCGAACCAACCAGCGCAACGCCGACGAGGGTTGCCGACCCGGCTGCGATCCATCGCCATCGCGGGTCCGGCGATCGATCGAAGGCAACACCGACCGCGACAGGGCCGAGCAGGCAACAGGCTGCTCCGAGGAACGCTGCCGACCCGAACGGGCCAAGGAGGCGACGGGTGGTCACGGCGACCGCCACCGGTGGGCCCAGTGCCAACTCCCACACGATGTACCCACCGAGACACGCAGCCGCCACGACGGCTGTGCGCGCCAACGAGGTCACCTGTTCGGCGAGTTGTTGCCCGGCGCAGAACAGTGCGAAGAACAGCACCCACGTCACCACGCCGAGATGGCGATCGGGATGGCCGAGCAGCGCGACCTTCGCATCGCCGTTGACCAACGCCGACAGACAGAGGAGAGCGAGCAGCGCCATCCACATCCACCAACTGCGTCGATGACATCGTGTCGCGCCGGAGCGCAGCGTCCAGGCAACGGTCGCCGCGGCAGCCGTCGAGATGACCAGCCACTTCGACGGGCCGAACGGCGACAGACCGGCGGGGTCGACGGTGATCACCGACCCGACGACGAGCGCGCCGAACGAAAGTGCCCGAGGTCGCACGGTCATACACGCTCAACGTAGGCGTTTGGTTCCCTCTTGCT
>JANPOJ010000482.1:0-4355 GCA_031427935.1 Ilumatobacteraceae bacterium
CGCTCGCCGATGGCGTGGTCGACGGATACGTCGACTTCGGGTACGAGCAACATGGCGTGTGGGATTACCTCGGCGGTTGGCTGATCTGTCGCGAGGCCGGCATCGACGTGGTCGACGCGCTCGACCGCCCGATGCTGCACATGGACCACGACGCCCGCCGCACGCCCGTTGCCGCGGCCACGCCCGAGTTGGCCGCATCGTTGCTGGCGATTCGCCATCGCGGCGAGTAGGGCGGCGGCGGCGCCGAAGT
Organism: Ilumatobacteraceae bacterium; assembly: GCA_031427935.1. GTDB lineage: Bacteria > Actinomycetota > Acidimicrobiia > Acidimicrobiales > Ilumatobacteraceae > JAENVT01. The sequence continues at coordinate 251 of JANPOJ010000482.1, forward strand.
GCGCACTTTCATCGCGACCTGTGCGTGCCGAAAGTTCGCACTTCCTCGGCGCGGTTCCCCCGCGTGCGCCTCGCTTGTAGGCTGACGACTCCGCTTCGGCGGGCGCATAGCTCAGTTGGTTAGAGCACCGCCCTTACAAGGCGGGTGTCGGGGGTTCGAGTCCCTCTGCGCCCACTCGTCGCTGACGCTCCTCGCGGGCGCTCCGCGCCGCCGACCGTCGTGGAGGACGGTGGCGGCGCGACACGCACCGTAAGCTCCGTGCGTGCTGGCTGATGGCGACCTGACCGGAATGGCGGTGGCCGCAGACCGCGGCGGCGGCGAGAGCTTCGAATGATCGCACCGCTGATGGCAGCGGGCGTGGCAATGATCCTGTCTCTCGTGGGAACGGGCTGGATGACGCGAGTGATGAGTGCTCGGGGGCGTACCCAGCCGATCCTGGCCAAGAACGCAGCCAACCTCGTCGTGCCCGAGCACGGTCACAAAGCGGGGACCCCGACGATGGGCGGGCTGGCGATCGTCGGTGCCGCGCTCGTTGGCTATCTCGTCAGCCACGTGCGACCGGGTGTGGTGTTCTCGAATCAGACGCTCATCATGTGGGTGGGTGTGCTGGCGATGGCGCTCGTCGGTTTCGTTGACGACGCCATCAAGATCCGCACACGACACAACCGTGGGGTGCTGTGGCGGCACAAGGGCTACATCACTCTTGGCATCGCCATCGGAATCGCGGCGACGCTGCTGGCCACGACCGACATCGACACCAGGTTGTCGTTCGTGCGACCGGAGGTGCCCGGTTGGAACATGGGCAACGTGGTGTGGCTGCTGTGGGCAGGATCGATCATCTTCGCGACGAGCAACGCCGTGAACGTCACCGATGGCCTCGATGGTCTCGCTGCCGGATCGGCGTTGTTCGGTTTCGCCGCATTCACGGCAATCGCCTTCCTCAGCTTCCGCAATCCCGCCATCTACCCGAGCGTCATCAACCCCTATGACCTCGCGGTGTTCTCGGCATCGTTCGCCGGAGGATGCGCTGGGTTCCTGTGGTGGAACGCGGCACCGGCCGACATCTTCATGGGCGATGTCGGTTCGCTGGCGATCGGGACTGCACTCGCACTGCTCGGGCTCGCCACCGACACACATCTGCTCCTGATCCTCATCTGCGGACTCAACGTGATGGAGATCGGTTCTGTCGCGCTGCAGATGATCGTGTTCCGCGCCTCGGGCCGACGGCGTCGGCTGTTCCGACTGTCGCCCGTTCATCATCACTTCGAACTGACCGGTTGGCCGGAGACGAAGGTCATCATCCGCTTCTGGCTGATCGCCGGAATCTCCGTTGCCTCCGCGCTCGCGATCTTCATCGCCGACTTCAGCGAGCAAGCAGCGCGTCACTGATTCCACGTATCAGAGGTTGAACGAGCGCTTCCTTGTCGTCGCAACGGACAGGAGGCCTGTGATGACGGATGTGACGAAGATCGAGTGGACGATCAAGACCGGTGATACGTGGTGGAGCGGAACGGACACGGTCGTGAAGATCGAGATCCTCCGCGATGGCAACCTGGTCAAGCGGCTCAACCTCGAGCCTGGCCGCACGCCGCGGCTCGATCGCCTCGAGTTGGCGACCTACTACTGGACGTTCCAGAGCCCGGATGGCATCGGTGTCGCCGTCTCCGGTACGGCGATTCCATACACCGAGCGGTACCCCAATGGTGTGCGAGGGCACCTTCAGGTTCGGTTCGTGGCGAAGGGCGACGATGCGTGGGAGAAGGTGTGGATCGACTCGACCGTGTACTCGGGTCACCTTCGGCACGTCCCGAACACCATCGATTCATTTGTCTGGCAGGAGGACTGGGATTCATTCTTCTTCGGCCAGGATGTCGTGCTCAGCACCGACCCTGCTGAGGGCCATTCGACGTGGACCCTGCAGTACTGACGTAGCCGCCGCTGGGCACCACTCGGTCGGGGATCGCTCGGCTGTTCCGACTCCGGAAGGCCTCTGGTTACCGGGTACTCTGCCGCCTTCATGGACGGACTGGGGGTACGACTTGGCTGACGCTCGCTAACGACGCTGTGGTGATCGGCGGCGGCCACCACGGCACCATCATCGCCTGCTACTTGGCGCGCTCGGCGATGTCGGTCGGGGTGTTCGAACGCGCCGGTCGGCTCGGCGGTGGTGCCGCCACGGTCAACGGGCCTGCGGTCGGCTACCGGATGAACACGTGTGCTCACTGGACCCGCTTCTACAACCATCCGGCGTACCTCGACTTCAACCTCTACGACGAGGGACTGCGGTACGTGTACCCAGAGGAGAACGAGGGGATGGTGTCGATGATGGAAGCTCGTTCATCGGCTATTCCGCCTCGCGAGTCGTCGATCCCTTCACCGGCCGGCAGGAGCGCCCGCCCGAGAACGTGACTCGTACCTACGACCAGATCAAGCGGTTCTCCCAGCGTGACGCCGACGCCTACCTGCGTCTGCTCGACTAGCACGACCGCTATTGGAAGCCGGCCTTTGGTACGCATCGCTTCACGAACGCCGCCTCCCTATGGCACGCCCGATGCGATGGAGGCGTTGTGCTCGATCCCAGATTTGGGGATGGAGCCGGTGCACGCCCACATGTCGTTGCAGGCGCTGGCCTACGACTTCTTCGAGTCCGACGAGTTGCGCACGTTGTTCATGCGCGCCGCGACCACCTCGACCGGCTGCTTCGGCGACGACACACCTGGGCTGCAGGGCCTGGCCCACAACCTGTCGCTGGTGGTGTCGTTCGAGCCGGCCGCGATCGCGATCGGCGGTACCCAGGCCATCTCCGACGCCTTGATCTCGGTGGGCCGCAAGTTGGGCGTGGAGTACCACACCAAAGCAGAGGTCGATCGAGTGATGGTGAACGGCACCCGGGCTTCGGGCATCCGCCTGGCCGATGGTTCGACGGTCTCGGCTGATCTGGCCGTGTCGTCGCTCGGGGTGCCGCAAACCGTGCTGCGATTGCTGAACGACGTGGACCCGACATGATGGAAGGCGGCTATTTCCGCCGGTTCCACCATCGCCTGGCAGCAAGGCCGCTACCGGCCGCGGCTCGTCGGTCAACTGCTCGAACACCATTGCCGCCGACCTCGCGCTGGAGGCGGGCTGACACGGCGAATCCGAATCGCCACAACAGGCGTCAGTGGCTGTGGCGATGATGGATGTCGGGGAGGTGTTCGTGTTCGTGGGCCAGGGCAAGGTGGCGATGTTCCGTTCCTGACAGCACCTCGATCGCGTCGCGCCCGTGGTGTGGATCGTCAGGATCGACCGGGTGTGCGTGCCGCATGGTCTGGTGAACGTGGCGGTGCCCGTGGTGCGCGGAGCCGACGACGATCACGCCGACGAGCGAGATCGAGAACGCAACCACGGTCGCAGGCGAAAGCCGATCGTTGTTGATAGGCCATGCCAGCAGTGCCCCGACGAACGGGGCCAAGGCGAAGATCACCTGGCCGCGAGCTGCGCCGACGAGCCGCGCCCCGGTGATCCACATGGTGATCGAAACCCCGTACCCGAGGACCCCGATCCCGATTGCCGCGAAGGCAAGTCTCGCAGCGGGGAAGCCGTCGAGGAAGAGACCGATCACCAGGTTGACCGACCCGGCAACGACGCCCTTGGCGAAGGTGATCTGCGCCGGGGTGTAGCTGTCGAGACTGGCCGTGATGGCATTGTCGATTCCCCAGCAGACGCAGGTCGCCGCAACCAGGAGTGCCCCGGCCGCGATTCCACCGCCCGCACCACCGGCGAGGATCGCGCCGCCGAGCACGACGATGACGATGCCCAATCCGGCGCGTCGGCCGATGTGCTCCTGCAGGAAGACGCGGGCGATGATGGCGGTCGCGACCAGTTCGAGGTTGAGGAACAGCGAGACCGTCCCAGCCGGCGTTCGGTCGAGCGCGAGGATCAGCAGCACCGGTGCGAGCCCGCCACCGAACCCGACAGCAAGCAAGAGGCGTGAACGTTGACGGCGCGTCGCTGCACGGCGTTGTTCTCGCGCCGTGACGGGGATCACTGCGACAGCGGCCCCCAGATACAGCAGTCCCGCGAGCGTGACGGACCCGACATGATCGACGAGCAACTTGATCGCGGG
>JANPOJ010000483.1:0-8348 GCA_031427935.1 Ilumatobacteraceae bacterium
GCCAGGCTCTTGAATTCAAGTTCAGTGATCACGGTGCGCAACTCCTGGGGTCTGGCGCCGGGCGCAGGCGCGCACAACGGGCTCAAACAGTGCTGGGTTCAGCGGTGGGGCGGTGCTGGGGCGATCGACTGCTTGTCCTTCCACAGCACGTCGCCGCGACACACTTCCATCAGTTCGGGGAAGAACAAGAAGGTGGTGTCGTCGTAGACGTCGGCGCCCACTGCCTCGGCAGCTGCCAGCGCGCCGCGGCGCATGGGGATCGACGACCGCAGGTCGATGTAGTAGTTGTGGTCCTCGTTCCACCACGCAAAGTTGGCAACGGTGCAGATGCCGAGCAACTCGTTGAACGCAGCGAGTTCGCCACCGTTCAGCTGCGAGCGAGCCGCGTCGATTGCTTCATCGCGTTCGCGATGCGAGTCGACCAGCGACTTGTCGAAGTCGTGACGCTCCGTCATCTGCACGAAGTTGCGCAGCTGACCGAGCGGCGACGACTGGTCCTCGATCCACGACGGGATGTTGATGTCGGCGATGCCCTCGGTTCGCCACCCGTGCACCTTCAAGAAGTCATCGAACTTGGTCAACCAGACCGAGCCGTTGCCTCCGGCTTTCGACAACGCATCGCGGATCTGGCCGGGCTCGTGGTCGAACAGGTCAGCGATGCCAAGTCGCTTCGCCTCGTCGGAGAGATCCCACATCGCCCGGTCGGTCTCCATGATCTTTGAGTCGCGCCCCTGCAGCATCTTGGCGATGTCTCCGGGATCGATGCCGTTGCCGGCGCACAACCCGTAGAGCTGCAGGTAGATCGCCAGCAAGGGATACATGATCTCGAAGTGGATCTCCCACGCCCGGTTGTTGAAGGTCCGTGCATCGGTGATGTACTGCCCGATCTCGGCGAGCGACTTGCCGGCGAAGTCGTAGCTCTCGAAGTACCCGAGGCCGAGCTCGAGCTCCCACTTGCGCTCGTCCCAGATCGCATCGAAGTTGCCGAGGAACTTGGGCATGTTCTTCTCGATGCGCGCCGCCCGGTAGCCGATCTCCCATTGCGAGGCGACCGGCACTTCGCCCTCGTACAGGAACGGGCCGCCCATGCGTTGCACCAGTCCGCCTGCTGGCGGCAGCGGCAGTTGGTGGGCAGCGAGCTGTGTCGACCACGCCGCACCGGTGACGAATTGAAATCCCAGCGGAGAGAACCCGCGCGGCCAGTGGAAGTCGACGAACCAGAAGCGCGACTCGTCTTCTTTGGTGAATGGTCCCGACCGCATGCGCAGCCAGGGATCGTCGATGTGCTCCGGCTTCCAGCCTGGATACCAGTCGAGAAACTGGTCGACGGGAACGATCTCTGCCATGTCATGACCCCCAATATGATCGGTGCGCTCGGTGCCCATTCCCACATACGGGCTGCGAGCGGCGATGCTATATCACACAGTTCGAATCACTCACGTCCGTCCACGAGCAATGCAATCCCATGGGTGGCCTTCAGTTCTTGATCGAGGATGGATGCGTTGATGACGAAGAGCGCCTTCATTCCCGGATCTTGCCATGGGTGCGGCGCACGACGCACCCACTACCTTCGCAGGGGTGAGCGACACGAACCTGCTGGAATCCGCCCTCGACGCAGCCCGGGCCGGAGGGGAGCGGTTGATGGAGGGCCTGCTGCGCCCGCCTGAGATCATCCAGAAGTCGGCCCGCTCGAACATCGTCACGTGGGCCGACGAGGCAGCACAGGCGACGATCGTCGAGTTGCTGCTCGGTCGCTACCCCGACCACGCGATCCTGGGTGAAGAAGGCTCGGCCGGCAATCCCGACGGGCCGTACACCTGGATCGTCGACCCGCTCGACGGCACGTCGAACTATGCCAGGGGCATGTCGCCGTGGGGCGTCTCGATCGCCGTGCGCGAGACCGGTGGGCCGCTGCTCGCGGGTGTGATCCTCGACCCCCTGCGGGGCGAGATGTTCGCCATCGAGCGTGGCGGGGGCACGACGTGCGTGCCGAGTGATACCGCCGCCGTCGGTGGCGCGCTGATCGCGACCGGTCTACAGAACGATGATCCGGCAGCGATCCACGAGCACGCATTGCGCATCGAGCAGATGCATCTGCACTGCCGCGGCACACGCGGAATCGGCTGCCCGTCGTTCGCCCTGGCGTACGTCGCTGCGGGCAAGCTCGACGGGTTTGTTGAGAAAGACGCCACGTACGCATGGGATGTCGCAGCCGCGGTGTTGCTGCTCGAGGAGGCCGGGGGAATCGCCACAGACTTCGATGGAGGGCCAGTCAACCTCGGGCCCGGCATCACCAACATCGTCGCTTCCAATGCCCAGATCCACCGTGATCTGCTCGACGTCGTGAACCTGAGGAGGGCCTGACATGGGACGGTTGGAAGGCAAGCGGGCGATCATCACCGGGGGCGCCAGCGGGTTGGGCGCGGCGATCGCCGATCGCTTTGCGGGCGAGGGTGCGGCCGTCGCCGTGATCGATCTGCCACGCATGGCCGAACGTGGCGCTGCCGTCGTCGACGGGTGTCTCGCCGCCGGTGCGCAGGCGTGCTTCGTCGCTGGTGACGTGCTCGACGCCAGGTCGATTCGAGGCGCGATCGATGAGGCTGCCGAGGCGCTCGGTGGGGTCGACCTGTGCATTGCTTCCGCTGGCGTCCCGTCGCATCCTGACGCCGGGTTTCGTGGTCTGATGGAGCTCGAGCCCGAGCATTTCGACTTCGTCCACGACGTCAACGTGCGGGGTGTCTTCCTGACGGCGCAGCGCGCAGCACAGTTGATGATCGCTGCCGGTCATGGCGGCAGCATCGTCACGTTGGCGTCGATCGCATCGAAGCGACCGTCAGCGGGCGTGTACAGCGTGTCGAAGGCGGCCGTATGGATGCTGACCCGCTCGTTGGCCGGCGAGTTGGCGCAGCACAAGATCCGGGTCAACGCGATCGGCCCGGCATACGTGACCACGGAGATGCTGGCCACCATCGCATCCGGCGCGGTGGGTGACGATCCCGCTGCGCAGCAGGCCTGGTACGACCACCGTGCCGCGCAACTGCCGCTCGGCGTGTTGCCGTCGCCGTTGGACATCGCCAACACGGCGCTGTTTCTCTGCAGCGACGAGGCGTCGTCGTTCACCGGTTCGATCCTGCACCCCGATGGTGGCATGACGTCGGCGACCGGTGGCGGCTGACGTGTCGATCGACCTCGGCGTGCCGCACACGATCTTGGCCTCAGGTGTCACGGTGCATCACGGTGTCGAGTTCGCCGTCGTCGAGGGCTACCGGCCGCTGTTGCTCGATCTCTACGTACCCGCCGCCGGAGCCGCATCGGGCGCCGCCATCGTCTACCTGCACGGTGGCGGATGGGCGGTCGGGACTCGTCGGCGCTTCGGTCGGGCGTTCGCCGGGTGGTCACCGTCCCCGCTCGATCTGCTGGCGCAGTCCGGCTTCGTCGTGGCAAGCCTTGATTACCGACTGAGTGGTGAAGCTCGCTTTCCCGCCCAGCTCCACGACGTGAAGGCAGGCATTCGATGGGTGCGCGGCAACGCCGAGCGCCTCGGTGTGGATGCGGGCCGGGTGATGACGTGGGGAGAGTCGGCCGGTGGGCACTTGGCGGCGTTGGCCGGGCTGACCGGTGGCAGGCCGGAGTTGGAGGGCGCGGTCGGCGAGTTCGTCGATCAGTCGAGCGCCGTCGCCAGTGTCGTCGACTGGTACGGACCGATGAACCTGCTGTCGATCGGCGCGCAGCATGCCCCGGGCAGCGTGAAGCGACCCGACGACGCCGACTCGTGGGAGTCGTCGATGGTCGGCGTGCCGCTGCAGTCCGACCCGGATCGCACGCGATCGGCCAGCCCGATCTCCTACGTCCACGCCGAGGCACCTCCGATCCAGATCCACCACGGCACCGCCGATTCGCAGGTGCCCTGCGCGCAAAGCACCGAGTTCGTCGACGCCCTGCGCGCCACCGGTGGAGCCGTTGAGCTGGTCCTCGTCGAGGGCAGCGACCACTTCTGGACCGGGGCACCCGATCTCGCTGCCATCTTCCAAGCCTCCCTCGCCTTCGCGCTGTCGACCACGTCGCGCTAACGCTGGTCGGGCGCGATATCACGCCACGGGTGGCGCAAGTCGCGCCCGCTAACGCCGGTCGGGCGCGATATCACGCCACGGGTGGCGCAAGTCGCGCCCGACGGGGAAAGATCGTGGCGCAAGGACCGGGCCAGTGAGGAGCATCGATGAGCAGCGAACCGTTGGACAGCGCAACCGACTGGGTTGCCGAGCACACCCGCAAGTACGTCGAAACCGGCGGTGACGAGGGGTACATGTGGCGTGGGTACCCGACGCTCGTGCTGACGACCACAGGGCGCAAGTCGGGGGACCTCCGCCGCAATGCACTGATCTTCGGCCGCGACGGCGACGACTACATCCTTGTAGCGTCCTACGGCGGTCGTCCGCAGCATCCGCTGTGGTACCTCAACCTGGTCGCTGACCCGTCCGTGACGATCCAGGATCGTGCGGACGTTGTTCGGGGCACTGCGTCGACCGAGCCGGAAGGCGACTATCGCGATCGCCTGTGGTCGCAGATGGTGGCGATCTATCCGCCGTACGAGGAATACCAGGCCAAGACGGAGCGGCGCATCCAGATCGTGCGCGTGCGGCCCGACACTGGCCCTTCGTGACTGCACGGCGAATCGTGCTGGTCCACGGGGCGTGGGCCGGTGGATGGGTGTGGAAAGACGTCGTCGCCGAGCTCACCCAACTGGGCCACGTGGTGACGGCCCCGACGCTGACCGGTCTCGGCGACCGATCCCATTTGTTGGATGACGACGTTGGACTCAGCACCCACATCGACGACATCGTCGGGCACATCGAGTTCGACGATCTCACCGACGTCGATCTCGTCGGCTGGAGCTACGGCGGCATGGTCATCACCGGCGTGATCGCCCGGGTGCCGCGCCGGATCCGCTCGGCCTGTTACCTCGACGCCTTCTTTCCCCGCAACGGCCAATCACTGGCCGACATGTCGACGGGCAACACGGGCACTGTGGCCCGGCAGTACGCCGAGGCCCACACGCCGTTCCCGATCCGCGGACCCGAGTACTTCGGTGTCACCGATGAAGCGGTGCTGTCGTATGCGCGGCCGCGCCTGCGTCCGCAACCCTGGAAGGCGATGGTCGAGCCGGTCGTGGCGCTCGACGAGCCGCCCGAGCATGTCGCGCTGTCGTACGTCCTGTGCACCGATCACGAGAATGCGTCGTTCCGGGCGATCTACGAACGCCTCAGTATCGATCCTCGGTGGAACACGCACGAGTTGGCGACGAACCACTTCGCGCCACTGACCGATCCACTCGGAGTGACAAGGCTGATCACCGACCGAGTGGCTACGACAGCGCCGGGATGACGTCGCTGGCGAACATGCGCATCGACCGGTGCGTGTCGGCAGTGCTCATCCCCGGTTGACGCATCTGCAGGGCCAACTGGGTGATGCGCCCGAGGTGACCGTCGACGAAGGGGCGCAACTTGCCAATCACGTCGTCGGGCGTGCCGACAGCAGCGAACCAGAACCCGGCGTTGCCCGTGCGCAACATCTCCTGGGTGATCCGGGCGTCGGCGGGAGCGGGCTCGCCTTGCAGGTTCTTGCGCATCTGGTAGAAGTTGACGAAGTACTCGATGCCGGGTCCGGCGATCTCCCAGGCCTTGTCGGTCGTGTCGGCCACGCACACTGGGACCATCACCGAGATCTGGTAGTCGGCCGGGTTGCGGCCGCACGCCTGCAGTGCGGCGTCGTAGCCGGCGTTGAACGGGGCGATCAGATGCATCCCGCGCTCAGCGGCGCGCGCCAGATTCTTCGGCCCCATGCCACCCCACCACATCGGTAGCGGTTGCTGCACCGGTTTGGTCGTGAACGTCATGTCGGGGATGTCGTAGAAGCGGCCGGCGTGACTGAACATCCCAGTCTCGGCGAATGCCCGTTGGATCCAATCGACCATCTCCCACGAGCGCTGGTTCATCTCCGCCGGGTCCTTGCCGAAGCTGATGAACTCCTCGTACTGCGAGCCCGGGCCCACGCCGAGATCGAAGCGTCCGTTGGACAAGATGTCGGCGATCGCCGCGTCTTCAGCGACCCGTATCGGGTCATGGAAGGGCAGCAACACCACGGAGGTGCCGACGCGGATCTTCTCCGTCCGTGCTGCGACCGCTGTCGCTACCATCATCGGCGACCCAGTCCACTGACACTCGCGGAAGTGATGTTCGCCGTACCAGGTCGACGTGAACCCGAGCTCTTCGGCGAGCACGGCGTCGCTGATGTAATCGGTGTACACGTCCTGCAACGCGTATGCGGCATCGGGGTGGTTGCGGACCCCGTTCACGAGGGCGTATTGCACAATGCACTCCTTCCGTCACTGATTCTGCAGCATGTTCTAGCACTTGGCGGAGTGCTCGCGAGCACTACACGAATTTGCAGGACACCGAACCGAGTGGGCCGTAGTCGGCCAGGAAATGGTCACCCGGACGAGCTGCCACCGCTCGCGTGAACGACCCCGCCAGGATGATCTGACCGGCCTCGATCGCCAGCCCGTAGGGGGCGATGCGCCGGGCAACCCAGGCAATGCCGTTGGCCGGGTGATCCAACACCCCGGCGGCCAGGCCGGTCTCTTCGACCACGCCGTTGCAGGAGAAGATCGCGCCGATCCAACGCATGTCGACGTCGGTGGGCTTGACTCGCTCGCCGCCGAGGATGACCCCGGCGTCGGCCGCATTGTCGGCAATGGTGTCGACGATCGTTCGGGCCCGCTTGGTGACCGGATGGACCCGATAGCTGCGCGCGTCGATCAGTTCGAGTGCCGGCTGGATGTAGTCGGTCGCGGCCATGACCTCGTCGACGGTGACGGCGTCGCCGCTGAGCCTCTGCCCGATGACGAAGGCCACCTCGACCTCGAGCTTGGGATCGACGAAGTCGGCGTGACGCAGTTCCACGCCACTCGGCATGACCATGTAGTCGAGCAGCGCCCCGAAGTCGGGCTCGTTGATCTGCATCTGCTGTTGCATCGCCCGCGAGGTGAGGCCGATCTTGCGGCCGACGAGCTTGGCCCCGCCGGCGAGCTGCAGATCGACCCATGCTTGCTGCACGGCGTAGGCATCGTCGATGGTGAGGTCGGGGTACTCGGCCGTGATCGGATCGATCGACATCACCTCACGTCGGGCGCGTTCGTGTCGCTGGGCCAGGTCGAGCGCGAGTTCGGGCGTGATCATCGGGTCACGCCGTGACCATCGGCTCCAACGGTGATGCGCTGCTCGTCGCTCTTTCGCTCCCGAATCGGTTGCAGGTTGCCATCGAGGTCGAGCACGCGGCTGGCTTCCTCGTACCAGCGCGGCACGATCGGGTTGGCCCAGAAGTCGCGGCGTCGCTGATCGTTGACGCTCCATCGCAGCGGTTGATGACCAGGATCGCCGGTGAAGTAGTCGGTCGTGTAGATCTCGACCCGGTGACCATCGGGGTCACGCAGGTAGAGGTAGAACGCGTTCGACACACCATGCCGGCCCGGTCCGCGCTCGATGTGGTGGAACTCGTTCGTGGCGCCCAGCGTGTCGGCGAGGCTGAGGATGTGATGGGCCTCCGGGCAGGCAAATGCAAGGTGGTGTAACGTCGGCGACGAGCCCTGTGTCGAAGCGATGTCGTGGACGGTCTGCTTGCGGAACATCCACGTCGCATACAACGTGCCGTCGTCGTCCTCGATCGTCTCCGACAGCCCGAACCCCAGCGCGGTGTACCACTCGTAGAAGGCCGGCACGTCGTCGGTGACCAGGTTGATGTGGTCGAGACGGTTGATGCTCGGAGAGTGGCGAAGGTCGTAACGCTGGTGGTGGTGACCGATCCACTCGATCTCGTGGAAGTACTCGACGACGAAGCCGAACGGATCTTGCACACGCACTGTCGGGCCCACGCCGCGAGTTGCGCCGGCCGGATACCGGCGGACCTCGCAGCCACGATCGGTGTGGAACATCGCTGCCGCGTCGAGGTCTTCGGGTGTGCGCACGCGGAAGGCAAATCGCGAGCACGCCGGCTCCGTACCGAGCCGCAGGATGAGGCTGTGATGCACGAACTCTTCGTGGCCACGGAGATAGACGGCATCGTCGTCTTCGGAACTGATCACGAATCCGAGTCGATCGACCCAGAAGTGCTTGCTGGCGCCGAGGTCGGTGACGATCAGCTCTGCAAACGCCGAACGAACGATGTCGGGAGGAGGGGACGTGGCCATCGACACGATCGTAGGCCGCGGTGCCGTCTAGCGTGCGGTGGAGCGACTTCGTACTGGGGGGTACACGTGCCGGCTCGATCTGGGGAACAGTTTCTGAAGGGGCTTC
>JANPOJ010000484.1:0-2990 GCA_031427935.1 Ilumatobacteraceae bacterium
GGTGGCGGATGATGTCCTTGCCGATCAGATGGCGTGCCGGCCACCAGCTCTGGAAGCGGTCGTCGTCTGTGCCGTAGCCGACCGCGGTGATGTAGTTGGCCAGCGCATCGAACCACACGTAGGCGACGTGCTTGGCGTCCCACGGCAGCGGGATGCCCCAGGTGAGGCTGGTGCGGCTGATCGAGAAGTCGCGCAAGCCGCCGCGGATCAGCCCGAGCGCTTCGTTGCCGCGGAACTCGGGCACGATCGCCCCGGGGTGCGCGGCGTACCAATCCAGCAGGCGATCCTGGAAGCGGCTGAGCCGGAAGAAGTAGTTCTCCTCCTCGACCTGCTCGACCGGCAGATGGTGGATCCGGCACAGGTCGCCCGAGTCGAGCTCGTCGTCGGTGTAGTACTCCTCGCAGGCAATGCAGTACTTGCCCTTGTAGAGGTCGAGCTCGATGTCGCCGGCGTCGTAGCAGCGCTGCAGCAACTCGGCGACACCGATCTTGTGGCGCTGCTCGGTGGTGCGGATGAAATCGTCGTTGGAGATGTTCAACTGATGCCACGCCTGCTGGTAGAGCGGGGCGATCGAGTCGGTGAACGCCTGGGGCGACTGACCGGCGGCTTCGGCGGCCTGCTGCACCTTCTGCCCGTGCTCATCGGTGCCGGTGAGGAAGTGCACGTTGTCGCCGAGCAGGCGATGCCAGCGGGCCAGGGCATCGCCGACGATGGTGGTGTAGGCGTGACCGAGGTGCGGCTTGGCCGTGACGTAGTAGATGGGGGTGGTGAGGAAGTAGTTGCTCACGACTGGATCCTTTCGAAGAATGGCGAAACGGCGGCTGGGTTAGAAGCCGGTGCGCATTCGACGGGTTCGAGTCGGTGTTCTCACGTCGCCAAGGATACGCCGGATGCCGGCGGTCGAGGCAAGGGAGTTCTGCCCGGGGCTAGCGCCGTATGCCGAAGATTCGACCGCGGGCGTAGCGACTGGCGTAGCGGGTACCGGCGGCGAAACCGGCAGCCGCCACCCCAGCGGTTCCGAGGGCCTGTGTGGTGCGTCGGACGACCGCCTTCGTGCGCTTGCTGAACACCACGATCGGCCAGCCGTTGTGGTGGGCGATGCGTTCGAGTTTTGCGTCGGGATTGACGGCGACGGGGTGGCCGACGGCCTCCATCATCGGCAGGTCGCTGGCCGAATCGCTGTAGGCGTAGCACTGGGCGAGGTCATAGTTCTCCCACCGCGCCAGTTCGGCGATCGCCTCGACCTTTCCCGGGCCGTAGCAGAACGGTCCGGCCAGTTCGCCGGTGTACACACCGTCGGCGATCGCGCTGACGGTGCCGATCCCGGCTGTCATGCCGAGCGCTTTCGCCAGTGGTTCGACGAGTTCCACCGGTGACGCCGAGACGATGTACGTCGCCCGCCCGGCGTGCCGGTGCCGATCGACCAGTGCTTGGGCCTCGGGTCGCACCTTGGCGAGCAGTTTGGGCACGATCTCCGCGTTGAGAGCCACGAGGTCCTCGACCCGAATGCCCTTCACCGCGCCGAGGATGCGGTCGCGCACGCCGTTCGAGGTGTCGTCGCTGGCGCCGGTGAACCGGAAGGCGATCGCGCCGACTGCGTCTTTGCCGAACTGTCCGGGCGGAACCAGGCCGGCTCGCCAGGCGGCGACGCCGAGCACGAACGCGCTCGACCCGCTGATCAACGTGCGATCGAGATCGAAGAACGCCGCGCTCGGCCCGCCCGACACATACGGTGCGAACCCTGTCGGTGGCAGTTCGGCGCGGACCGCATCGGCGGGCGATCGCTCGGGCGGGGCGACATCGGTCGGCGATTCCTCGGTGGGCCAAGACTCGGTTGGATGGTGTTCAGTCATCTCGGCTCACCGCCAGGGCCAGGTCGTAGACACGCCGTTTGGGCACCTCGAATCGGCCGACCACCGCCGCGACTGCGTCCTTGCGGCTGTGGCCGTCGAGCGCGGCGTGGAGTGCCGAACGGATCTCGTCGTCGCTGACTTCACCACGCGGCGGAGCGCCCTCGAGCACGATCACGTACTCACCTCGTGGGGCGGTCGTGCGCACATGGGCCGTCGCCGCGTCGAGGGTGCCGCGCCAGACCGTCTCGTAGAGCTTGGTCAACTCGCGGGCGACGGCGACACCTCGCTGTCCTCCGCAGGCTTCGGCAAGGTCGATCACCGTGCGTTCGATGCGGTGCGGGGCTTCGTAGATCACGGTCGTGCGTGGTTCCGCAGCAATCGTTGCCAGACGTGATGTGCGCTCGCGTCCGGACCGGGGAAGGAAGCCTTCGAAGACGAAGCGGGCGGTGTCGAACCCGCTGACGACCAGCGCCATCACGAACGCGGCGGGACCCGGCACGGCCGACACCTGATGACCGGCATCGAGCACGGCGCGCACCAGCCGAGATCCCGGATCGGAGATCCCGGGCGTGCCGGCGTCGGTGATCAGGGCAACGGTGTCGCCGCCGTCCAACTGCACCAGCACATCGCGGCTGCGCTCGGTCTCGGTGTGCTCGTTGCACACGGCCAGCCGCACGCCACTGATCCCCGCATGGGCCAGCAGCTTGCCGGAGTGGCGCGTGTCCTCACACAGGATCAACGACGACGACTGCAACGTGGCGACGGCGCGCGGTGAGAGATCACCGAGGTTGCCGATGGGGGTGGCCACGAGGACGAGTGTTCCCGTCATTCACGAACCTCCACCACGTCGCCCACGCGCAGCCCCCAGCGACCGAAGGCGCCCTCTTGCGCCTCGATCACCGCTCGTGCCCGCCACACGGGCGCGCCGACCCGCTGCCGGCGCATGTGCACGGTCTTGACGACGATCCCTTTTTCGTCGAGGTAGGCGACGTCGAGAGCAAAGCGCATGCCAAGAGTGTGCACCCAACGGCAGTTCGTCAACACGAGTGCTCCTTCGATGCTGTCGCGGCCGAGGAGCCCACGACCTTTGGTCCGCCGCTGCGTCGCTGATTCGCAAGAGGCCAGCACTCGACCCTC
>JANPOJ010000485.1:0-14148 GCA_031427935.1 Ilumatobacteraceae bacterium
CTCATCAGCGCTGACCGTGCCACCGACGTGTGGCTGGTGGCGGGCGCCTTCACCGAAGCGGGGCGGTGCATCTCCTCGGGACGGTCGGTAGACCATGTCGGTTCCCTTCCTTTCCAGTGTCTGCGTGGATCTTCACCGGAAGTTACTTTGACTTCCAAGGATATTAGCCAGCCTCGCGCTGCCGCTGAAAGGTGATCAGTCGGTGCGACCGCCCTCGCTGAGCATCTCCGGTGCTGCTCTGGCGAACCGAGCCGAGCCTCCATTGACGCTGCGCCCGGCGTCGACCACCAACGTGTGGCCGCTGACCAGCCGGGCTTCGTCGCTGGCAAGGTACAACGCGGCATTGGCGATGTCCATCGGGTCGCTGGCGATCCCCAGGCCATTGGTGTTCTTGGCATGCTCGGCAACCGCTGCCAGATTGCTCGGGTCCCCCATCAACGCTGCGGCGGTCAACGCGGTCGGGATGGTGCCGGGAGCTATCGTGTTGACCCTGATCCCATGCTGGTTGAGTTCGCTCGCAGCCGACTTGGTCAGGCCGATCACCGCGTGCTTCGCCGCGGTGTAGCCGTGAGGGCCGAGACCACCGAGGACCCCAGCGATGCTGGTGGTCGACAGGATCACGCCGGATCGCACCGGGATCATCACCCGCGCTGCATGCTTGGTCCCGTAGAAGACCGAGTGCAGCAGCACCGCGATCGTGCGGCCCCAAGCCTCCCCCGACGTGTCGGCGATCGGTCCGACCGCACCGACCACCCCGGCGTTGTTGAACATGCAGTCCAACCGACCCCATGTGGTCATCGCCAGATTCACCGCAGCGGCGACCTGTGCTTCGTCGGTGACATCGGTCTCGATGAACCGCGCCGAGTCACCGAGGCGCTCGGCGACGGCCCTCCCCGCTTCGACCTGCAGGTCGGACACGACGACACATGCGCCTTCCTCGACGAATCGGATCGCGGTGGCTTCGCCGATACCGCTGGCAGCACCGGTGATGACGGCAATCTTGCCTTCGAGTCGTGACCCCATGGTTGGCTCCTTGGCACGTGCGAGACTCTGGCCCGTGTCATCCGACCGTAGCGCCCAGGATCTCGGAGTCGATGATCTGGTGATGAGCCACTTCACCCTGGCTCGCAACTACCCGATCGAGGATCGCATCGCGGCTGCCGCCAACGCGGGCATCGCCGGTATCGGGCTGTACGTCGGGGACTGGGAACGTCAGTTCGCCGAGGGGACGACGCTCGCCCGCCTGCGGGATCTGCTGGATCACCATGGCGTCGTGCTGGCCGAGATCGAGGCGATCCAGATCTGGGACACCGACGGCGCCTCGGCCCAACGCACGCAGAGATTCCTCGATCTCGCCTGGCAGCTCGCCGATCAGATCGGCGCCCGGTATCTCCAGGTCATCGGGCCGTACGACCAACCGCTGGAGGAAGCGATCGAGCGGTTCGGACAGATCTGCGATCGCGCTGCCCACTACGGCCTGCAGGTCGGCCTCGAGTTCCTGCCGTTCACCAACGTGCGCACGGCGACCGATGCAATGTCTATCGTCGGCGCAGCCGATCGGGCGAACGGCGGCGTGTGCGTCGACATCTGGCACCATCGCCGCGGCGCCGACGACAACGCGATGATCGAGGCGATCCCCGCCGACAAGGTGAAGGCGATCCAGATCAACGACGGCCCGATGGTGCCCGAACTCGACGACTACAAGCAGGACTGCCTGCAGCACCGCATCGCCCCGAGCGAGGGCGAGATGCACGTCGTCGAGTTCGTCGCCATGCTGTTGCGAATGGGTGTCTCGGCACCGTGGTCGCTCGAAGTGTGTCAGCAGGACGCGCCGGTCGGAGCCGACCACGTTGCCCATTGCGCCGACCAGATGCGTGCCGTGCTAGCCGAAGCTCACCGACTGGTCGACGATGGTGGATGAGGTGACTGACGCGGCTGTCGAACTCGGCGTGCCGGTGCAGATCGCCTATGCCGTCGACGAGGTCGAGCGGGCGGCGGCGTCGTTCGCCGACCGGTTCGGGGCCGGGCCGTTCTTCATCCGCCACCATCCACCATTCGAGGCAATGCACGACGGCGCGCCGGCGATCTTCAACCACTCCTCCGCGTACGGTCAGTGGGGCCACATGCAGATCGAGTTGGTCCAGCTCGGCGATTGCAGCCCGGTCTCGTTGCACCAGCTGGTCAGCGCGCAACCCGGCATCCACCACGTGGCGACCTTCGTCGAATCGCTGCCCCACGAGCAGGCCAGGCTCGAGGCGTTGGGAATGAAGTGCGTGATGCACGCAACGACGCCGAGCGGCCTGCAGTTCGCGTTCCACGATGCACGCGCCGAACTGGGTCACCTGTTGGAGATCTACGAGCCTGCCGACAGCGTGCTGCGGCTGTACAGCAAGGTCCGCGAGGCCGCACGCGACTGGGACGGTCGCGACCCTGTTCGCCCCTGCTAGAGCTCTGCTAGAGCCGGCTAGCTCTCCAGCGACTTCGTTGCGACCAGCACGGCGATCGCTCGTTGCAGCGGGTCGGGGTAATCGATCATCAACTGCCGCGAACGCATCTCGACCGACAACGGCACGTCGGGGACAGCAGCCACCAGGGCAGCCAGCGGAAGGTCACCCTCGCCCGGCAGCAACCTGGCGTGCAGGGCTTCCTCGCGCAGCCCCGCCAGCGATGGATCAACCGGCTCCGCCAGTGCGTCAGCGATCTGGAGGTATGGCAGCAGGCGTGGCTCGAGACCGATCAGATCCTCGGGGGTGCCGCCCGACCGGGCGAGGTGCAGCGAATCGACGAGGACAGCGCCATTGGCGTACCCGGCCTCTGCGACCACACTCAACGCGGCACCCAGCGAGTCGATGGAGAAGATCGGCAGGAACTCCAGCACCAGCGTGATGTCAGTACCGGAGGCCCGAACACACAGTGCAGCGAAGCGCTCCACGACCTCCGAACGCTCCGCCGGTCCGCTGGCCACGAGCACGTGTCGCGCACCGATGGCCGCCGCCGCATCGATCATCGCCTCGCCATGGTCGGGCCCGCGGCCGAAGATGACGGGCTCGATGTCGAGGGCGACGACGCCGGAATCAGCGAGTCGTGTCGCGACACCGCGAGCCAGAGCAGGGGTCCAGGTGTTCGTATCGAACCAGATCCCGACTCCGCCGAAACCGGCTTTGGCTGCCACCTCGACCGCAGCCGGAGGATCGAGGTCGAGCACCGTCGCCGCGGCCAACGAGATCAGCCGCCCAGTCACCGTCCACTCATCTCGCGCATGAAGATCTCGAGTGCCTCGATGTGCTGTTGAGGCGAGGTGAAGTTGGGAACCGGAGCCTTCATGTACGCCGCCCCTGTGCTCATCGCTCGCATCGACACGATCGTGCCACCGGCCTGTTCGAACGCGGCGGCATGCTCATGCCAGATGTCGGGCCCCAGCGCGTAGTCGACGAGCATCTCGACGCCGAACGTGTCAGGATTGCGACCCTGCTCGACCAGCATCGAGCGCAGCGTGGTCAGCGCGTCGACCACTGACGGGCCACTGCGACCGAAGATGTAACCGTCGCCGATCCGCGCCGCCCGACGCAGCGACCCTTCCTTCGAGCCGCCGAACCAGACAGGAATCGAGCGCGGTGGTCGAGGCACCAACGCTGCGCGATCGATGCGGTGGAACTCGCCCTCGAAGTCGACCAGGTCGTCGTTCCACAGAGCGCGCAACAGGCCGACCTGTTCCTCCATGCGTCGGGCGCGGGTCGAGAACGACGTGCCGAGCGCGGTGTACTCGACGTGGTTCCAGCCCGTTCCGACGCCGAGCACCAGCCGTCCACCGGAGAGCAGATCGACTTCGGCCGCCTGCTTGGCGACGAGGACCGCTTGGCGCTGGGGCAGGATCATCACACCCGTGGCCAACTCGATCGTCGAGGTCAGCCCGGCGAGGTAGCCGAACAGCACCATCGGCTCGTGGAAGGGGTCGTGCTCGGTGTACGGCCCTGTCAGCGGCGGCGTGCGATCGGCGTGGCTGGCCCCCAGCACGTGGTCGTACGCGGTCAGCCTGACGTAGCCCAGTTCTTCGGCGGCTTGCGCGAAGTCGCGGACCACGACGGGGTCGTTGCCGATCTCGGTCGTGGGGAACACTGCTCCGAAGCGCACGAATCGTCAGCGTAGGTGTCGGGGTCGTGCGGTGCGGCAAGATGCAGGTGATGAGCGACCCGTGGAGCCCCGTTGCGATCGTGACGGGCGCCGCCTCCGGCATCGGTCTGGCCACTGTGCACGCACTACTCGGCCGTGGCGCATCCGTCGTCGCGACCGACCTCACTGCCGACGCGCTCGCCGTGCTCGACGACGTCGAAGGGGTCACAACGATGGTGGCCGATGCCGCTTCCGACACAGACAACGAGGCAATGGTGCGCCGCGCCGAACAGGCCTACGGCCGGCTCGACGTGGCGGTCTTCAACGCCGGCGTTCGCGCATCAGGCGAGATCGACACGATCGATCTGGAGATCTGGGAGCGCTCGCTCGATGTCAACCTGCGTTCGGTGGTGTTCGGGATGCGCCACGCCGTGCCCGCCATGCGGCGCGCCGGCGGTGGCGCGATCGTCGTCACTGCCAGCAACACCGGCCTCGCCGGCGAGCCGATCCGCTGGCCGTACGCGGCCGCCAAAGCCGGGGCGATCAACCTGGTTCGAAGCGTCGCCATCGACGTCGCTGCCGACCGGATTCGTGTCAACGCGGTCTGCCCGGGACCCACGCTGACAGGCATGACCGACAATCTGGCCGAGACCCATCCCGACCGGTACGAGTTGCTGCGCCGCGTCGTGCCCATGCAGCGTTGGGCGGCGGCGTCGGAGGTCGCCGAGGCGATCGTCTTCCTCGCCTCCCCCGCGGCGTCGTTCATCACCGGCGTTGCCCTTCCGGTCGACGGTGGTGTCACTGCCAACACCGGCCAGGCACTGCCACGATTCGTGCCGGCCGACGAACTGCCCCGACCAGAGAGGTAGGCGCTCATGCCGACCCGACCATTCCGATTCGGCCTGCAGGCCTTCGAAGCATCGACTGCCACCGAGTGGTTCGACACCGTGCGCCGCGCCGAGCAGCTCGGCTTCTCGACGCTGTTCACATCCGACCACTACTTCGGGCCCGGCGACATCGCCACCGAGATGAGCCATCGCCCGATCGACGTCGCCCCGCTGACGGCGATCGCCATGGCAGCGGCAGTCACCACCACCTTGCGGGTCGGGTGCCGGGTGTTCGCCTGCGACTTTCATCATCCGGTCGTGCTGGCCAAGGAGATGGCAACGCTCGACATGCTGTCGGGCGGGCGTCTGGAGGTCGGCCTCGGCGCCGGTTGGACCGCGGCCGAATACGACGGCCTCGGAATCCCGATGGACTCCCCCGGCACGCGCATCGAGCGACTCGCCGAGTACATCGGCCTGATGCGCGCCCACTGGACCGGTGAGCAGATCAACGTCAGCGGCACGCATGTCAACGTGCATGGGTTTGCCGGCCGGCCATTGCCCGTGCAGCAGCCACACCCGCCGATCATGATCGGCGGTGGTGCACCGCGCATCTTGCGCCTCGCCGGGCGCCAAGCCGACATCGTCAGCCTCAACTTCAACAACTCGACCGGCAAGCTCGGCGCCGCGAGTGTCGCCGGGTCGGGCCTCGACGTCACCCGCGAGAAGATCAGCTGGGTCCGTGACGGCGCCGGCGATCGGTTCGATCAGATCGAGCTGGAGATCGGTGCCTACTTCGTAGCAGTCGGCGACGACATCGCCCCGCGGATCGCACCCATGGCCGGACGGTACGGCGTCAGCGCCGACGAGTTGCTCAGCCATCCGCACGGCCTGTTCGGCAGCGTCGCCGAAGTCTGCGACACCCTCGTCGCCCGCCGCGAGCAGCTCGGGATCAGCTACGTCACGATCGCCCAACGCAACATGGACGAGTTCGCGCCCGTCGTCGCCGCCCTCGCCGGTACGTAGACCGAGCGGGTCATGGTGAGAAGTGTGTAGGTTCGATGACGGCATCCTGAATCGAACTTGCACACTTCCTCGTTCTTGCGACCCCGCATCACTCGGGTGAGTGGCACACAGCTTCGATGTTGTTGCCGTCGGGATCGCGCACGAATGCGCCGTAGTAGTTCGGGTGGTATTCGGGCCACAGTCGCGGCGCGTGCAGCACCTCGGCTCCCGCGGCAGTTGCAGCGGCGAAGAACGCATGCACGGCTTCGCGGTTCGGCGCCGAGAAGGCGATGTGCGACTCCGTGAAGCCCTCGCCGGTCTGGTGCGGACCGATCCAGAAGTCGGGCATGGGCGGCACGCCGAAGCCGATGACGGGACCGAATTCCATGACACGCGTGCCGCCCAGCGGCGCGAGGACGGCGTCGTAGAAGGCCGCGCTGGCGGTCACATCAGCACACTGAATGGAGAGGTGATCGAGCATCGGCACATCATCTCATCCGTGCAGGCATCACGCAGCAGCGATCGCCTTCGCCGACTGCCGACCTGACCCGCGGCTACATCAGCGGAACGACGTAGAACGCGATCGCCGCGAGATGGCAACCGGCACCGGCGATCGTGAACAGATGGAACAGCTCGTGGAAGCCGAAGACCGTCGGCCATGGATCGGGTCGCTTGAGGGCGTACACCACCGCCCCGAGCGTGTACAGCAGACCACCACCGAGCACCAGCCCGAACCCGACACCACCGAGGTTGCGATAGAGCTGCGGGAAGGCGACCGCAGCCGACCAGCCGACGATCACGTAGACGGCGGTGAACAACGGGCGGGGCACCTTGACTGGCAGCCATTCCAACGTCATCCCAACGACCGCTCCGACCCATGCGGCACACAGGACCACGACCCTCTGCCAGCCATCGAGCGCGACCGCCATGATCGGGGTGTAGGCCCCGGCGATGGCGAGGAAGATGGCGGAGTGGTCGAGGCGGCGCATGACCGAGCGAGCACGTTCGTGCCAGCGCAACCGGTGGTACAAAGCCGACACTCCGAACATCGTGAGGGTGCCGGCAACGTAGATCGCGAGCCACACTCGCTCGCTGGCCGAGCCGCCGGCCACGGCCAGCATGATGATCCCGAGCACGGCGATCACGCCGAAGGCGACCACATGAGACCAGCCACGCAGCAGTGGCTTGGCTGTGCTTCTCTTCGTGGGCGACACCAAATCCACGTCGTGGACGGTATCCGCACGATCGGGAGATACCTTCGGGGTTCCCATATGTTCACCGGCGAGAATGTCTGACACATGAGCACCACCGAGAGCCCATCCGCCGGCGCCACGGGCGTCGGCTTCGACATCGTTCGCGACCTGGTCAAGGCCGACAACGAGGCCGGTACGTTCGGCGGGCGCGTGCAGACACGGTTCCCACCCGAGCCGAACGGCTATCTGCACGTCGGCCACGCCAAGGCGATCTGTGTTGACTTCGGCATCGCCGAGGAGTTCGGCGGCGTGTGCAACCTGCGCTACGACGACACCAATCCCGACACCGAAGACATCGAGTTCGCCGGGTCGATCATCGACGATCTCACGTGGTTGGGCTTTCCGCCCCGCACTCCCCTGTACGCCTCCGACTACTTCGAGCAGTTGTACGTGTGGGCCGAGCACCTGGTGCTGAGCGGTCTGGCGTACGTCGACGATCAGGACGGGGAAACGATCTCCGCGCAGCGCGGCGGGTACGGCAAGCCCGGCATCGAGAGCCCGCACCGCGACCGGCCGATCGACGACAGCCTCGACCTGTTGCGACGGATGCGCGGCGGTGAGTTCGCCGACGGCTCACACGTGCTGCGCGCCAAGATCGACATGCAGCACGAGAACATGCAGCTACGCGATCCGGTGATGTACCGCATCCGCCGTGGGCACCACTGGCGTACCGGCGACGAATGGGTGATCTATCCGACCTACGACTGGGCGCATGGCCAGAGCGATGCGATCGAGGGAGTGACCCACTCGCTGTGCACACTGGAGTTCGACAGCCACCGCGCGCTGTACGACTGGTACCTCGAACACCTCCCACTGCCCGGCGACCAGCCGCGACAGACCGAGTTCGCCCGCCTGGAACTGACCCACACCATCACGTCGAAGCGACGCCTGGCGCGATTGGTGGCCGACGGCGTCGTCGACGGTTGGGACGATCCGCGCATGCCGACACTGCGCGGCGTGCGGCGCCGGGGCTACCCGGCCGAGGCCATCCGCGCATTCTGCAGCTACATCGGCGTTGCTCGCACCAACAGCCGGCACTCCATCGAGTTGTTGGAGTCGTTCATCCGCCGTCAGCTGAACGAGCAATCACTCCGGCGCATGGCCGTGCTTCGCCCACTCGAGCTGGTGATCACCAACTGGCCAGACGACGCTGACGGCAACCCGGTCGTCGAGCATCACGAGGTCGTCAACAACCCGGAGAACCCCGACGACGGCGTCCGCATGGTGCCGTTCTCGAAGGTCGTGTACATCGAGCGCGACGACTTCATGGAAGTCGCCCCACCGAAGTACTTCCGTCTCACGCCCGGGCGCGAGGTGCGGCTGCGCTCCGCCTACCTTGTCACCTGCACCGGTTGCGTGAAGGACGACGACGGAAAGGTAATCGAGGTGCACTGCACCTACGACCCGGCGACGTTCGGTGGGAACGCGCCCGACGGTCGCAAGGTGAAGTCGACGATGCACTGGGTGTCGGCCGACCACGCCCTCGACGCGACGGTTGCGCTCTACGACCGGCTGTTCTCTGCCGAAGTACCGGGCGAAACGACCGGTGAACCATTTGACGACCTCAACCCCGATTCGCGCGAATTGCTGACCGACTGCAAGGTCGAACCGGCGCTGGCTGATACGCCACCAGGATCAGTGGTGCAGTTCGAACGGTTGGGCTACTTCGCACACGATCCCTCGACGCCGATGTTGTTCCATCGCACCGTCGGCCTGCGCGACGAATGGGCGAACATCCAGAAGCGCAACTAGCGGCGCGATGAGTGCCGAGCAGCGGGCAACGTCGACAAGACTGCACGGCATGGCACGAGGTCGGCTCCGGGTGTACCTGGGCGCCGCGCCCGGCGTCGGCAAGACCCACGCCATGCTGGAAGAAGGGATCCGCAGAGCCGGTCGGGGCGCGGACGTAGTGGTGGGGATCCTCGACGACACGGGTCGCCACGGGATCTCGGTGCTCGCCGCTGGCTTGCCGCATTCGCCGACGACCGTGGGTCACGACGGGGGTGCAGAGCTCGACGTGACCGTGCTGCGCCAGCGCCATCCGAAGGTGGTGCTGGTCGACAACCTCGCCCACCGCGTCGATGAACACCACGGCCGGTGGGACGAGGTCGAGGAACTGCTGACTGACGGCATCGACGTGATCACGACGGTCAACATCTCCAACCTCGAGTCGATGGGCGACATCGTCGCCTCGGTCACCGGCACCGCGTCGGCGGAGACCGTTCCCGATTCGGTCGTGAGTGCGGCCGACCAGATCGAGCTCGTCGACATGAGCCCTGAGGCGCTGCGTCGACGTCTCGCACATGGCCATGTGTACCCGCCCGATCGCGTCGACACCGCGCTGGCCAACGTGTTCCGCCCGGAGGTGCTGGGCAAGCTGCGACAGCTCAGTTTGCTGTGGCTCGCCGACCGGGTGGAGGAGCAGATCGAACGACAGCTGGCGACCGACGTGACCGACGACGCGCGTGGCGTGCGAGAGCGGGTTGTGGTCGCCCTCGGCGGTCGAGGTGGCGAGCACCTGGTGCGCCGCGCCGCGCGCATCGCCGGCCGAACCGGTGCCCACCTCGTCGGCGTGCACGTGGTCAGCCCCGGCACAGCACCAGGCCCCGATCTGGAACGTCAACGCGGCCTGCTCGTCGGGCTCGGTGGCGTGTACCGCGAGGTTGTCGGCGACCACGTCGCCGAGGCGCTCGCCGCATTCGCACGCGTCGAGCAGGCGACACAGCTCGTGATCGGCGCCGTCCCGCTGGATACCGGGTCGGAGACCAGGCCATCGATCGTCGGCGATCTGATCGCCAGGATCGGCACCATCGACGTCCACGTCGTCGGGACCAACGTGGCGGACTCGGCGACCGAACCCCTACGGGCCAACACAGCGGGTCCGATACGGCCACTGCGGATGCGGTCGGCAGCCTGGGCGCTGTGCATCCTCGGGCTGCCACTGCTGACCGCGATCCTGGCTGCCGTCCGCCAACACGTCTCGGTCGGCTCAGCGCTGATGATCGACCTGTGCCTCGTGATGGCCGTCGCCGCGCTCGGCGGTCTCCGAGTGGGGTTGGTTGCCTCGGTGGGCGCCTTCGGTCTCACCAACTGGTTCCTGACGCCGCCGTTGCACACCCTGACCGTCGGCGAAGCCGAGAACGTGGTCGCGCTGACGGTCTTCGTGTCCGTGACCGTGGTCGTCAGCATCCTGGTCGATCGGGCGGCGAGCAGATCGCGCGAGGCAGCTATCGCTCGAATGCAGGCTGCCGCATTGGCTCGCTCGGCGGCAACGCTGGTCGGATCGCGCGATCCGCTGCCCGATCTGTTGGAGCAGCTCCGCGCCACGTTCGGATTGGCGTCAGCTTCGGTGCTCGAACAGGCCGATGCAGGCTGGTGGCCGACGCAGGTCTCCGGCCAACCCGAGCTCCTCGATCCGGCGGCGGGAACGGCGATCAACATCTCCGCCGACGGCAGGCTGCGGCTCGTGGTGTCGACCAACGCGCTTCGGCCGGAGCAGCTCGAACTGCTGCGCGCCTTCGCCGACCAACTGGCGATGGGAGTCGAGGCTCGACGGCTGCGAGTCGACGCCGACAACGCAGCATTGGTGGCGGAGGCCGACGCGCTGCGCGCCGCGTTGCTGCAGGCCGTCTCGCACGACTTCCGCACACCGCTCGCGACCATCAAGGCATCGGCTTCGGGGCTGCTGCACACGGGTGCGGAGTTCTCCGATTCCGATCGGCGGCTGTTGCTCGGCGACATCGAGAGCGCCGCCGACCGTCTGGACCGCATGGTGCGAGACCTGCTCGACATGAGCCGGCTGCAGGTCGGTGCTGTCGATCTCACCCTGCGCTCGGTGGCATTGGAGGAGGTCGTCGCCGCAGCGATTGCCGGTCTCGGAGCCACCCACGATCGGATCGAGGTCGACGTGCCGGAGTCGCTGCCGATGGTGCTCGCCGACGCCGCAATGCTCGAACGGTCACTCGCCAACCTCATCTCCAACGCGCTGGCCTGGTCGCCCGCCGGCACCCCGGTCAAGGTGCAAGCTGGTCAGGTCGGAAGTTCGCTCGACCTACGCGTGGTGGATCGAGGTCCTGGCGTGCCTGTCGATGACCGGGAACGGATCTTCCTTCCGTTTCAGCGCCTGGGTGATCGTTCGACCGACGCCGGTGTCGGCCTCGGGCTGGCGATCGCCAAGGGACTCATCGAGGCGATGGGAGCGCGACTGAGCCTCGACGACACTCCGGGCGGCGGCCTGACGATGACCATACGCCTCCAGCCGGCGGTGGACGCGTGACCCGCATCTTGATCGTCGACGACGACACACAGATTCGACGCGCCCTCGACATCAACCTGCGCGCCCACGGGTACGACGTGACGTTGGCGGCCACGGGCGAGGAAGCGCTGACCGAGGCGGCGGCATCGGTGCCAGATCTCGTGCTGCTGGATCTCGGGCTTCCAGGTCTCGATGGCGTCGACGTGATCTGCGGGCTGCGTGGCTGGACATCGATCCCGATCATCGTGCTCTCCGCCCGCGACACCGACGTCAGCAAAGTCGCCGCGCTCGATGCCGGCGCCGACGACTACATCACCAAGCCGTTCAGCATCGTCGAACTGCTGGCACGTGTGCGCGCCTCGCTTCGCCGCCATCACCCGACGCCGGACGAGCCGATGGTCGAGACCGCCGACTTCGCCATCGACATGGTCAATCGACGGGTGACGCGGGCCGGGGCTCCGGTGCACCTCACGCCAACGGAGTGGCAGATCGTCGAGCGACTCGTGCGCAACCCGGGACGCCTCGTCACCCAACGCCAACTCCTGCAGGACGTGTGGGGTCCGCAGTACGAGAGCGAGACGAATTACCTGCGCGTGCACCTCGCCGCCATCCGACGCAAGCTCGAGCCCGACGCTGGTCAACCGCGCTACTTCATCACCGAGCCGGGAATCGGGTATCGATTCGAATCGTGTTAGCGCGTTCTTAACGGCGCTCCGACCGATCTTGGCGTTGCCCACACGGCGACGACTCCGTCACTGGGGTTGAGTGTCAATGTGCTTCTCGAAGACGATCTCCGTGTCATTCCCACTTCCAAAGCGTCGCCCCGGGGGACGGCGGTTCGCTCGATTCCGGAGCCGCTCGGCTACCGCTTGAAGAACAAGGTGCTGGGTGCTCCTCTTCATACCGAGCGCCTCGAGCACGAGACGCTCGGTCGGCCGACGGCGCTCGCCGTCTTCGCTTCCGACAACCTCTCGTCGTGCGCCTACGCCACCGAGGAGATCCTTCGCGTCCTGATCCCCGTCGTCGGTCTCGCGGCGTTCTCGCTGGTGACGCCGGTGACCGTTGCGTTGCTCGTCGTGCTCGGCTTCCTCATCCTCTCGTACCGCCAGACGATCAAGGCCTACCCCTCGGCCGGTGGCGCGTACATCGTCACTCGCGACAACTTCGGCCTGCTTCCGGCGCAGGTGGCCGGCGTGGCGTTGCTGACCGACTATGTGCTCACCGTCGCGGTGTCGGTCGCGGCCGGCAGCGACGCACTCGCTTCGGCCTTCACCGGTCTGGCGCCGTACAAGCATTGGATTGCGATCGGCTTCGTGTGCTTCATCGCCTACGGCAACCTGCGCGGTACGAAGGAGTCGGGAAAGATGTTCGCCGTTCCCACGTACTTCTTCATCGTCAACATGTTCATCCTCATCGGCGTCGGCATCGTGCGGACGATCACGTCGTCACTCGCCCCAGGCCCGACCAACCTCGAGGGCATGAAGGCGCTCGGCACGCATCACGGCAACGGGTTGCTGATGGGCGCCACCGTGTTCGTGGTCCTGAAGGCATTCGGCTCCGGCGGTGCGGCCGTGACCGGCGTCGAGGCAATCTCCAACGGTGTGCCGGCCTTCCGACCGCCGGCGTGGAAGAACGCCCGCAGCACACTCGTGATCATGGGTTCGCTGTTGGGTGTGATGTTCCTCGGCTTGTCGATGCTCGCCGCACGCACCCACGCGATGCCGTACGAGAATGGGGTGCCATCGGTGATCTCGCAAGTCGGCAAGCTCATCTACGGCGAGACCGCCCTCGGCCACATCCTCTTCTACGCGCTGCAGGCAGGCACGATGCTGATCCTGGTGCTCGCGGCCAACACCAGCTTTGCCGACTTCCCCCGACTTGCCTCGTTCCACGCCGGTGACAACTTCATGCCACGGCAGTTCACCATTCGCGGCCATCGGCTGGTGTTCTCCAACGGCATCATCTTCCTCGCAGCGGCAGCGATCGTCACCCTGTTGGCAACCGGCGGGGAAGTCAGCCGGCTCATCCCGCTGTACGCGATCGGCGTGTTCACCAGCTTCACGCTCAGCCAGTCCGGCATGGCCAAGCATCACATCACCCACAAGGAGCCCTCATGGAGATCTGGGCTGGCGATCAATGCCATTGGGGCCGTCCTGTCGCTGTTGGTGCTCGTCATCGTGGCGACCGTCAAGTTCCGTGAGGGTGCCTGGGTGATCATGCTGCTCGTGCCGATCATGGTCTACGGCCTCGTTCGCCTCAACCGTGCCTATGAGGCGGAAGACGTGGAGCTGCACGAGGATGCGCAGGCGCTGGCCGAGGCCCACACGATGCGGACGCACTCGGTCGTCGTGCTGGTCGACAACCTCGACGCCGCCACGGCACGGGCGATCCAATACGCACGGACCCTCGTGCCCGACGAGCTGCGCGCCGTGCACTTCGATCTGGATTCCTGGAAGACGAGTCAACTCGTGTCTGCGTGGAGCGACCTCGGGTTCAGCCGCTTCCCGCTCGACATCGTCGAGTGTCCCGACCGACGGATGCCGCGGGCCGCGCTCGAGATGGCGGTGCAGGCGATCAGCGACGGTGAAACCGAGCTGACGATCCTCATCCCGCGACGGGAGTACACCAAGGTCTGGCACCGAATGTTGCACGATCGATCGTCGAATTCCATCGTGGCCGCACTGGGTGACATGCCGCACTG
>JANPOJ010000486.1:0-4852 GCA_031427935.1 Ilumatobacteraceae bacterium
GCCTCAGCCGCCCCATCTTTGCTCTTGCCGCACCAGCCGCGCATGCCAGCCTGAAATTTCTCACGCTCTTCCGGTGTCATGTTTTCCAGACGATTACGATGCCAGTCACCGACGAGGTTTCGCACCAGTTCCTCGGCCTCATCACCAAGACGCTGCCGAACGGTGCAGCCAACCCGGCCTACGACGATGTCGAGGTCAACGGCACGCCCGACGGTCGCGTCCGTCAACGTGAGGGCTTCGTCCGCCGCGCCTACGCGGGCTCCGATGCCACGATGCGACTGGCCCAGAACCATCTCCAAGATCACGGCGACCCCACCACGTTCGTTGCCTCCGATCACGGTTTCGCTGCGCAGTTCGCCGCCGTCGACGCCAGCCAGGTGCTGGTCGACATGGGGTTGCTCTCCAAGCCGCAAACCTCGAACTGCCGGCCGGCGACCGGGGAGACCATCGGCAAGGCGAAGGCCTGCTGGGCGGGCGGCGCGGTGCAGATCTACTTGAACGTTGCCGGACGAGATCCCTTAACACCCGGACAGCAGCAGGTTGCCGCGACCGACGAGGCCGCGACGGTCGCCCAGATCAAGGCGGCCTACCTGGCCGTCACCGATCCCAACGACTGGACCGGTGATGGTGTGCCAGAAGGCTGGACGGTGATCGATCGCGTGTTCACCAAGGCCGAGGCCAGGTACATCCCCAACGGCCCCGGCAGCACGGCCAACATGTCGAACGCGACACGCACCGGTGATGTGGTCGCCTTCGCCTATCCGCCGTATCAGTTCGACGCCGAGACGCCCGGCACGCTGGTGGCCCGTTCGGCGTTCTTCGGCCAACACGGGTACGTGCCCGACGTGCAGGACCTGGCGAGCAACACCAACATGCGCGCCACGTTCCTGGCCGGCGGCGAAGGCATCGGCCGCGGCACCCTCACCGGTGTGCGTAGCATCGATCTGGCACCAACCATCGCGTTCATGCTCGGTGTTCCGGTGCCGCAGCACAGCCAG
The DNA here is from genome assembly GCA_031427935.1 of Ilumatobacteraceae bacterium. Lineage (GTDB taxonomy): Bacteria > Actinomycetota > Acidimicrobiia > Acidimicrobiales > Ilumatobacteraceae > JAENVT01. The sequence continues at coordinate 999 of JANPOJ010000486.1, forward strand.
GGCCGAGTGTTGCTGGAGGCGTTGAAGAAGGGCGATCGCTACACCCCGATCTCGGTGATCGGTCTGACCGACTTCCACGGCCAGCTGGATCCGACCACGACCTTGATGGACGGCCGCAACGTTCCGGTCGGTGGTGCATCGCAACTGGCCACGATGTTCGACGAGGAAGCTGCTGCTCTTCCCGGACAGACCCTGCTGCTGGCATCGGGCGACAATGTTGGTGCCTCTCCACCGAACTCGGCGTTGCTGCAGGACGCCCCGGCCATCGACGTCGAGAACGCGTGGGGCCTCGATGCAACGAGTTACGGCAACCACGAGTTCGACTACGGCCTCGACCGGTTGAAGGCCCACCAGGCGCGGGCCAACTTCCCGTTCCTGGCAGCCAACATCGTCGATGCGGTCACCGGGATGGCGCCCGACTTCGTGAAGCCGTCGACCGTCTTCACCGTCAACGGCATCCAGGTCGGCGTGATCGGCGCCGACGTGAAGAACACGCCCGAACTGGTGTCGGCGGGGAACACCGCAGGGTTGGCGTTCCTCGATGAAGCTGAGCGAATCCATCAGGAATCCGAGCGGCTCCTGGCACAGGGGATCAGGGTCCAGATCGTGGTCATCCACAACGGCGCGCTCGTCGGGGCCAACGCCATCGACGGCAAACCTGCTGACCCCGTGGGTCGGCCCGATCATGGACATCGTCAACCAGTTGCAAGACACCACCATCGACTTGGTGCTGGCTGGCCACACCCACCGCATCGCCAACACCATGGTCGGTCACATCCCTGTCGCCGAAGGCGTCAACGCGGGCGGTAGCTACTCCGTCGCCCAACTGATGGTCCAGGGTCGCGATGTCGTATGGACCGGCACGTCGACGCGGGTCGCTGTCGATGTCGGTGTCGCCCGGCGACCCGACGTGAAGGCGATCGTCGATCAGGCCAACGCCGACACCGCGGTGTTGCGCAACCAGGTGATCGGCACCCAGACGATCGACATCCGCCGGGACCTGACGCGGCTCAACGAATCGGCGATGGGCAACATCGTCGGCGACGCGATGCGGCTGAAGTACCCCGGTGTCGATGCAGCGCTGACCAACTCGGGTGGCCTGCGAGCCGACATCCTGGTCAGTCCTCCGAGCGCCAGTGAGGCGCCTGGGGAGATCACGTGGGGCGAGGTCTTCGCGGTCCTGCCCTTCGGCAACCGCACGGTGATCGAGACGGTCACCGGCGCCCAGCTCGTGAGCGCCCTGACCAACGGTTTCCAGCCGGCGTGTGATCCGGCGTTCGCCGGTGGCACCGGACGGTTCCCGCAGGTCTCCGGTCTGGTCGTCAGCTATCGCTGCAACGGCACCGTGCCAGTCGTCGACAGCGTGCAGCGGGCGCCCGACGGCACAGCGGGCACGCTGACGCCGGTCGGCCCGACCGACGAGGTGCGGATCGTCACCAACGACGTCATGTTCACCGGCGGTGACGGCTACACAGCCCTCGCTGCAGGCACGAACGTGTTGCGGCCGGGCGACGCCTTGCTCGACGTCGTCATCGCCTACATCACGGCCAATTCACCGGTCGCGCCGGTCGTGGAGGGTCGCGTCGTCAGGACGTGACCCTCCGGGGCGGGGCGGTTTTACGGCCTCAGCACATCGATCATCGGATCACGCGACATCGGCACCGCGCCCATCGCCGTGATCAACACCTGTTGTTCGAGCTTGACGCCCTCGTTGCCGCCGACCGCGCCGATGAAGCTTTCGACGCACACCACCATGTTCTCCTCGAACACGCCGTCGTAACCCCAGTCGGCGTAGTCGGCCGCGTACGCAACCGTCGGATACTCGTCGACCATGCCCGCGCCGTGGATCATCATCATGTACCGGTTCGGCACGTACTCGTCGGGGACCGGCCAGCACTTCTCCCCGAACTCCTTGAACGAGAGCCCCGGCTTGATCAGCTCGATGTTGGTGAGGATCTGGTCCTGGGCGATGTCGTACAACTTGCGCTGCTCGGCCGTCGGCGCCTTGCCGGGGCACACCAGCGTGCGTGAGATGTCGGCCAAGTACCCGAGGGGTCCGACCATGTCGGTGTCGAAGGCGACCATGTCGCCGGCCTCGATCACGCGGTTGCTCGCCTCCTGGAACCACGGGTTGGTGCGCGGGCCCGACGTCAGCAGGCAGCACTCGATCCATTCGCCATCGTGAGCGATGTTGGTCTGGTGGAGGATGCTCCACAGTTCGTTCTCGGTCATCCCCGGCTGCAGAGCCTGTCGCATGCGGTCGACACCGACGTCGCAGACATCGATCGACAACTGCAGTGCCATGATCTCCTCGGGTGTCTTGATCATGCGCGCCAGCTCCAGCGGCTCTTGCGCGTCGAACAGTTGAATGCCCGCGTCGGTCAGGTGCTTGGCGCCCCACGGCTCGCAGCGATCGACCGCCAGTCGCTGGTTCGCGCCGCCGTACTTGCGCATCAGGTCGATGATGTCGCGGGACCACAGCTCGGCCTTCTCCTGCGTGCGCGGGCCGGCGAGGAAGTAGAACCACGGCACCGCCTTGCGCACCTCGTCAACGCCGTCGAGGTCGTCCTGCAGGTACATGCACGTGCCGTACTCGAACAGCACGACCGGCCCGTCGACCGGCACGAACACGTAGCGCCCGGGGGCGTGCAGCGTCCACACGTTGAACGTGTGGGTATCGGTGGCGTAGCGGATGTTGATCGGATCGCTCAGCAGCGCCGCGCCGTAGTCGTGTGCGTCCAGTTCGGCCCGAATCCGCGCCAGCCGGTCGACGCGCAGCTTGCGCCGGTCGATGGCGGCAAGTCGTGCCTCCACATCAAAGGCCAACGTCATTGGATCCCCCTCCCTCGTCTCAGTACCACTGGTCAGGCATCGAAGCTTTGCGCCGATCGATGAAGTCGAGCAATGCGGCGTCGACGGCATCGTCGATCGGCGGCGCTTCGTACCGCGCCAGCACGTCGCCCACCATCGCCGCGGCGCGGTCCTCGCTGCGCAGTTCTCCACCGTCGCGCCACTGCTCGAACGACGACGAGTCGCTGAGCGCCGGCTCGTAGAACGCCGTTTCGTAGTGACGCAACGTGTGCTGGGCGGAGAAGAAGTGCTTGCCGGGCCCGATCTCGGCGAACCCGTCCATGGCGAACTGGTCGGGCGACAGGTCGAACCCCTTCAAGTAGGTGTGGGCGGCGCCGCACAGGTCGAGGTCCATCACGAACTTCTCGTACCCCATTGCCAGCCCGCCCTCCAGCCAGCCGGCGGAGTGCAGAATGAAGTTGGCGCCACACAGCAGCGCGGACAGCATCGACACTGCCGACTCGCTCATTGCCTGGCCGTCGGGAATCTTCGACGAGGTGAAGGCGCCCGAACACCGCAGTGGCAAGCCGACGCGGCGAGCCAACTGGCCGACGACCAGCGAACCGAGAGCAGGCTCGGGCGTGCCGAACGTGGGACTGCCGCTGTGCAGGTTCATCGACGACAAGAAGTTGCCGTAGATCGCGGGCGACCCGCGGCGCACGAGTTGCCCCAGCGCCACGCCCACCAACGTCTCGGCATGTGCCTGGGCGACGGCGCCGGCCGTGGTCACCGGGCCCATCGCGCCACCGAGGATGAACGGGACCACGACGGGTGCCTGGTTCGCCGCCGCGTAGGTCTTCAACGCGCCGGTCATCGTCGCGTCCCACACCAATGGAGAGTTGACGTTGACGTTGCCCATGATCACGCAGTTGCGGTCGACCACATCTGCGCCGAACACGATGCGAGCCATCTCGATCGAGTCCGCGGCTCGCGACGGGTGGGTGACCGACCCCATGAACGCCTTGTCGCTGTAGCGCAGGTGGGCGTAGACCATGTCGAGGTGG
>JANPOJ010000487.1:0-2774 GCA_031427935.1 Ilumatobacteraceae bacterium
GCGGTGATCGGTGATCTGCACAAGGTGGTGCCGGCGATCACCGCCGAGGTGCTGCGTCGTCGCGGCTAGCGGCTAGCCCGTGACTTCCTTGCCACGCAGGTACAGCGAGCCGAACCGGTTGGCGAGGAAGTCGGACAACGCGCATTGCTCCTGGCGTACGAACCCACGCTGGGGCAGCTTGCCCTCGCGCATCAGATCGGCCATCGTGCAGATGCCGGCGGCGGTGGTGAGCTGGATCGCCGACAGCCGCACACCGTTGACCTCCGACGCGTAGACCTTGCGGGCGAACGTCTCCTGCATCAGCAACCCGCTGCGGGTTCCCGACGCAGTCACGAAGATCAGCACGACGTCTTGGTACGTGATCGGGATCGCTGCTTCCAGCAGTTCCTTCAGCAGGTCGCGCCGGCGTGACAGCCGCAGGTCGGTGATCAGCATCTTGATCGCCGCGCAGTGACCCGGATACCGAACCGTCTTGTAGTTCAGCGTCTCGACCTCGCCGAGCAGCGTCTCGCACAGCGTGCCCAAGCCGCCCGAGGTGTTGAACGCTTCGTAGTCGACGCCGTCGAGTGAGAAGGCTTCGACCTCCTCCAGCGGCAGCACCTCGAGCATCTTGCCGTCGACGATCGCCTCGCACGGATTGCAGTACTCGTTGATCAAGCCATCGGTCGACCACGTGAGGTTGTACTTGAACGCGTTGGTGGGGAACTGCGGCAGCGCGCCGACGCGCATCGAGATCGAGCGGATGTCGTCGAACGATCTGGCGAGCTCTGCTGCGGCGATCGACACGAAGCCCGGCGCCAGCCCGCACTGCGGCACCAGCGCCGACGTCGCGTCGATTGCCAGGTTCTTGACCACACGCGTCGACTCGACGTCTTCGGTGAGGTCGAAGTAGTGGGCGCCGGCGTTGCGCGCCGCCGTGGCGATGATCGAGGTCGCGTGGAACGGCGCGGCGCTCATCACCATGTCTTGGCCGTCGACGTTGGCGGCGAGTGAGATGGGGTCAGTGATGTCGGTCTCGAAGGCGCGCACGCCACGTGCTCGCAGCGGGGCCAGCGCGGCCTCGTCGCGGTCGATGACCGTGACATCGAACTCGGGTGCTGACGACAGCAGCTGCACGATCGCTTGACCGATCTTGCCTGCGCCGACCAGCGTCAGCTTGGTGGCCGACGGAGAAGTCATCCGGCGACAGTACACCACGGCCTCCCAGGTCACCTCCGGTGTGGCGTGGCAGGCTGGGGGTTCATGGAACGCAGCGACGACGGCCCGTCACTGACCCACGACATCGCCCTGGCGACGTGGGGGCTGTTCGTCGGCTTGGCGTTGTTGCTGCTCGCTGCCGGCCTGTTCGGCACGCTGTTGGGCGTTCGATCGGAGCTGATCAAGTTGCCGACGGTCGTCAGCAGCTTGATCAGCGCTTCGTACTACGGCGGGTTCCTGGTCGGTTCTCGCGTCGCACTTTCCGCACTCGGGCGGGTCGGCCACATCCGCGTCTTCGCGGCGCTGGCGTCGTTGCTGTCGGCGGCCATGCTCGCCGTCGGCCTGACCGAGTCGGCGCCGGCGTGGGCATGGCTGCGGTTCGTGACCGGGCTGTGCCTGGCGGGTCAGTACGTGGTCGCCGAATCGTGGCTCAACAACCTGGCGACGAACGAGAACCGTGGGCGGTTGCTGGCGATCTACGCGGTCGTCACCTCGGGCGCATTCGGGCTCGGCCAGGTGCTGCTGTTCGCCATCGACGCTCGCGTCATCACCGGCTTCGCGATCGCCAGCATCATCACCTCGCTCGCCGTGGCCCCCGTCGCCTTGTCGGAGGACGCGGTGGCGCCGGTGATGGTCAAGCGCGAACACATCTCGTTGCGCGACCTCGCCCACCTCGTGCCCACCGGAGTGTTCTCGTGCCTGCTCGTCGGCATGGCCCACGGCGCGCTGACCGGCATGGCGGCGATCTACGCGACCCGCGTCGGGCTGTCGACCGGCCGCATCGGGCTCTTCGTCGCCGCCCCCAACATCGGTGGGATGTTGTTGCACTGGCCGGTGTCGGCCGCAAGCGACGACATCGACCGCCGCGCCGTCGGCTTCGCCGCCTCGATCGGCGCCATCGGGGCGGCCGTGCTGTTGTTGCTCGGCCCGTCGAGCAGCCCGATGGCGTTGCTGCTGATCACCGCGCTCGGCGGGTTCAGCTATCCGCTCTACTCGATCGCCGCGGCGTACACGAACGACTGGATCGAGCCCGAGCACGTCAACGCCGCCGCCTCGCAGCTCGTGACGCTCTACGGCCTCGGCGCGGTCGTCGGCCCGTTCGTCGCCGCCGGCCTGATGATCGTCGGTGGCCCGAAGGGTTTCTTCTGGGCAGCCATCGGCCTCCACGCGCTGTTGGCGACCTTCTTCGTGTACCGCATGAAGGCGTGGCGGGCGCCGCTGGCGAAGCGCCCGTGGAGCGAAGTGTCGCTACCGGCCAGAGCGTTCTTCGTACCCGCGACGGTGGTGGCGATGGGCCGCCGCTATCGCAGCAAACGCACTCGCTGACCGTCGCGGCTCAGCCCGCGATCGCGTTTATCTGGGCGTCGAAGTCGGGGGTCGACATCAATGCCTTGCAGCGTTCGAAACGGCCGACGGCGTATGCCCAGAAGTCGTCGGAGGGATTGCCATTGACGTGTTGGATCACGCCCCACAGGGTCCACAGCAAGTCGCACAACGCCTTGTACATAACCATCCGAGCCACCTGCTGCGGTGGCGGTTCGCCGCCGCAGTAAGCGAGCAGCAGGGCTCGGTCCTGG
>JANPOJ010000488.1:0-2962 GCA_031427935.1 Ilumatobacteraceae bacterium
GTCGCCTGCACGGTCGAGGTGAAAGGCGAGCTCACCCGCCCGGTCGGCCCGGCGCAACACGTCCGCTGGCTGTTGCTGCAGCACCTCGGCGATTCGGCGGTGCAGGCGCGAGCGTTGCGGCGGGAGGAGATCGGCGTAGACGACCTCACTGAGAAGCGGGTGCCGGAACCGGTATGCGTCGCTGTTGCTCTCGACGACCAGCATTCGTGCGTCGATCACGGTCCGCACGGCGGCTTCGAGCTCGCGGTCAGTCAGGTCGGCGATCGCGGCGAGGAGCTCGTGGCTTGTCTCGCGACCGATCGTCGCGACAGCCCCCAACACGAGGCGAGCATGGTCGTCGAGACCGGCGATCTCTGCGGAGATCAGATCGGACAACACCATTGGGACGGTCTCGCCGGCCAGGTGCGCGGCGACGAGTTCCCGGGTGAAGAACGGGTTTCCCTGACCGCGGGCGACGATCTGGTCGACGAGTGCGTTCGGTGCAGGCGTTCCGATCAGCGCCGTCACCCGTGCGGCAACCTCGTCGCGATCCAGCCCTTCCAGGACGATCCGACGCACGACCGGGAGTCGGCTCAACTCCGCCAATCGGCGCCGCTGTGACGGGTGGACGGCGACCTCGTTGGCACGGTAGGTGCCGACGAGCACCACGCGTTCGTCGATCAGATTTCGGGCGAGGTACTCGAACAGATCCCACGTCACCGTGTCGGCCCAGTGCAGATCCTCGAACCCGACGATCACCGCGTCATCGACCGCGAGATGGGTGATCAGCTCGAGCACGGCAACGAACAGCCCTCCGTGAGGCGCGTCCGACAGCTCCGTACCAACCGTGCCGGGTGCGAACCAGTGGCGCAGCGGCGCCAGATCCGGAGTGTCGTTCAACAGGTCCGGTCGAGACCGGCGGACCTGACGAAGGAGATCGGCGAGAGGAGCCAAGGGAATGGTCTCGCCGCCGATGTGCGTGGACCGTCCGAGGTAGAGGGCGACACCGGCTCGCGCAGTGCCTTCACTCACGATCGTCGTCTTGCCGATTCCAGCGTCACCGCCCACCAACACTGCCGATGGCAGGCCTCTGCGTGCATCGACGATCGCGCCTTCGAAGATCACCAACTCCGCGCGTCGTCCAACGAAGTCCTCGGTTGGATAGCGGCCCGGCACGATGCCAAGTATCGCCCAACCCGACTACCGCTCGTCGATCGTGCTTGCGGATCTGAGGGGGTATGGCCGATGCGGGCCACCACCCCTTAGGACGATCGTGGTCCTTGCCATTGCGATCCAGCAACGGGACACACACCTCACCGATACCGAACCCAAGGAGTCATCATGCACGGCCGTCCGATCACGGAGTCCTCCAGCCAAACCCACGCCAGCCATCCCAATCGCTGGCGCATCCTCGGCGTGCTCGTGCTCGCCCTCCTCGTCACTTCCATCGACCACACGATCATCAACGTCGCCATGCCCCGGCTCGTCGGCGATCTCGGCGCCAGCTCGGCCCAGCTGCAATGGATCGTCGCGTCGTACACGATCGTGTTCGCCGGGCTGCTCCTCACCGCAGGAAGCCTCGGTGATCGCTTCGGCCGCCGACACGCCCTCCTCGCCGGCCTGGCCGCGTTCCTCGCCGGCTCCGTGGTCGCCGCCACGGCAGGTTCGTCGACCGCGCTGATCTTCGGGCGCTGCGTGATGGGTGTCGGCGGCGCCCTGATCATGCCGACCACGCTGTCGATCCTGGTCAACGTGTTCGGCGACCCCCGCGAACGCGCCAAGGCCATCGCTGCCTGGACCGCAGCCAGTGGCGTCGGGATTGCGATTGGACCCATCGTCGGCGGTGCGTTGATGCGCAGCTTCTCGTGGTCGTCGGTGTTCTGGATCAACGTGCCGCTGCTCGTCGCTGCCTTCGTCGGAGCACTGCACCTGGTGCCCGACTCCCGCGACCCGCACGCAACACGGCTCGACCCCGTCGGAGCTGTCCTGTCCATCGCCGCGATCAGCTCGCTGGTGTACGCCATCATCCAGGCACCCGAGCGCGGCTGGACATCGACCGCGTCACTCGTCAATTTCGCAGCAGGGACCGCAGTCGGGATCGCGTTCGTCGCCTGGGAGGTCCGCCGGGACGACCCGATGCTCGACATCTCTCTGTTCCGCAGCCGCGGGTTCTCAGCCGGCAGCATCGCCCTCACCCTGCTGTTCTTCGCCATGGCCGGCACCGTGTTCCTGCAGGCGCAGTACCTGCAGTTCGTCCTCGACTACACCCCACTTGCCGCAGGGTTCGCGCTCGTCCCAGCCGCGATCGGGATGCTGCTCGGCACCGGGGCAGGCGCCCACCTGTCGGCAAGCCACGGCGGACGGATCGCCGTCACCGCCGGCACCATGATCGCTGCCGCCGGCGTCGCGGTTCAGGCTGCGTTCGTCGACGGAAGTTCGTACCTCCCGACTGGTGTCGGTCTGCTGCTGTTCGGCCTCGGCGCAGGCATCGCCATGCCCGCCGCGACGGAGATGATCATGGCGACCCTCCCACCGGCCCGCGCCGGAGTCGGCTCCGCCGTCAACGACACCGTCCGAGAGTTCGGCGGAGCCCTTGGGGTCGCAGTCATCGGCAGCGTCGCCGCCACGAGCTACGCATCATCGATGCACAGCAAGCTGGACCGCTTCCCTGACCTGACCGACATCGACCGCAGTCTGCTCACCAACAACGTCGGCGCCGCCCTCCACGCCGCTCGCCAGCTCGGGGCACAGGGAGACCAGATCGCATCGGTCGCCAGGGGCGCATTCGTGGACTCCATGAACAGTTCGCTCTGGATTGCCGCGGGGCTTGCGTTCTGCGCTGCACTCGTTGCCTTCACACAACTCCCGCGGCACACGGCGCACGTCCACGGGGCAACTGGCGAGTCCGCCCAACACCATCGGCACATCACCTCCGAGGCGACCGTGTCGACATGATCGATCCCGTCAGGTGAGGTTGTGTACG
>JANPOJ010000489.1:0-14606 GCA_031427935.1 Ilumatobacteraceae bacterium
CGGCAAGCGCCGCGGTTGTGTCCGCGACGGGTCCTGGAGGGTCAGCATCGGTTGCATGTTGATGACCTCCCTCCATTGTCGAAGCTCGGCATTGAACCCGAGCGAGATTCGGGTTAGTCTGCCACGAAATTCGGGGGAGCGCATGTGCGATCTTCGAGACGAGCTCGGCCTGGCCTACCTGGTCATCGCCCACGACCTCTCCGTCGTCCGTCATCTCAGCCACCGGGTTGCCGTGATGTACCTCGGCAAGATCGTCGAGGTCGCCACGGCCGCCGAGCTGTACAGCCGACCGGCTCATCCGTACACCAAGGCGCTGTTGTCGGCAGCGCCGATTCCCGATCCTCTGATCGAGCGCGACCGGGTGCGCATCGTGCTCGAAGGCGACCCGCCGACCCCGACGAACCCTCCCAGCGGATGCCGGTTCCGTACTCGTTGCTGGCGTGCCGAGGAGATCTGTGCCGAGGTCGAGCCGGCGCTGGTCGACATCGCCGAAGGCCATCGCGTCGCCTGCCACTTCAATCTCTGGAGCTGACCGCAGCCAGGGCCACGAACTGCGAAAATCGGCGAAATTCGCGCTCAAGTCGGTGACGGGCCGCGCCGATACCTTGCGGTGAAGTCTGCCTGCGTGCTAAGAAATCGGTGGGCGCAGAACAATCGGAGTACCGGTTTCATGCACGGCTTCAAGGCGCAGCGCCCAGCACGACCGTTTCTATTGGAGAGGGTCCGCGGCACAGTGGCACTCGTCATCCTCTGTGCAGCCGTTGCGGTGGTGCAACCAACGATCGCGTTGCCATCCGCCGACGCTGCCGTTTCGGCGACGTCGGCCTATGTCTCGGTGCAGCCGTGCCGCCTCGCAGACACTCGGCTGAACAGCGGGTTCGTCCGTGTCGACGCGCTCACGCTGCAGATCGCCGGCCGCGGGATCTGCGGCATCCCGTCCGATGCCACAGCGTTGGCGCTGACCCTCACGGTTGTCGGCCCGCAGGGGTCCGGCTTCCTCACCGCGTGGCCGTCCGATCGAGCCCGACCGGTCGTCTCAAACGTCAACTTCGATGTCAACCAGATTCGGGCGAACGGTTCGATCACCCGTGTCGACGCCGCGGGTACATTCCGCGTCTTCACGTCGGTCCCCTCGCAGGTGGTTGTCGACGTCGTCGGTGCGTTCGTGCCGGCGGCCTCCGCCGCGGCCGGCAGGTTCGTGCCCCGGCCGTCGACTCGTCTCTACGACTCGCGCCCCGGGCCCAAGCGTGCGCCCGGCTCGACGATGACCCTGCCGTTGCCGGCCGGAGTTCCGGCGGATGCGGTGGCGCTCGCCCTCAACGTGACCGTCACGGAATCAACAGGCCCCGGCTTTGTCACCGAGTTCCCGGCCGGTCGCCAGATGCCGACCTCGTCGATCCTCAATGTGGATCAGCCCGACCAGACCCGTGCTGCAGCCGGGATCTTCCCGGTTTCATCGGCCGGCGTCGCGCTGTTCGTATCGGGCGGTGGGCACATCGTGGTCGACCTCCTCGGCTACTTCACCGGGCCATCGGCAGGGTCGGGCACCGACGGGCTGTTCACGGCCGCTGACCCGACCCGCTTGCTCGACACCCGTGGGGCGAGTCCTTTGGGCAACGGCGTGCCGCTGTACCCGGACGGCGGGCTGGAACTCGCGACGTCGCAGGGTGGCTCGATCGCCTACAACGTCACGTCGGTCAACGGAACTGGTGGCTACGTCACCGCATACCCGGCCGGCACCGGCCGTCCGGCGACCTCCACTGTCAACTCCGTCGGCGGCGGCGACATCGTGGCCAACTTCGCCATCAGTCAGGTGTCGAACCGCGGCCTCGGGTTCTTCAGCCAGTCGCAGACCGATCTGCTGGCCGATGTGCAGGGCTGGTTCTCCGGGCCGTCGGCCACCGCAACACTGCCGCCTCCGGCCAACACTCCGCCTCCGCCGCCTCAAGTGCAGTACTCGCCTTGCATCACCGATGGGCTCTCCGCGTTGAACTCCACACGCGCCGCCGCCGGCGTGGCGCCGCTGGCAGCCAATGCTGCCGCGACCGCTTTCGCCTGCTCGTGGGCGTTGCAACTGGCGATGGCCAACAACGGTCTCGTTCACTCGACCAGCGCGGCTCGCGATGCCGCCGTTGGTTGCCCGACCGGCGAGAACATCGCCTACGCCACGGGCGCGTCACCCTCGGGCTTGATCTCGCTGTGGTACGCGTCGCCGCCGCACATGGCCAACATCAAGAACCCGATCTACGGCAGTGCCGGCCTGGGCTTCGTGATCCGCACCGATACCTCCGGTGGCCAGCTGATCTTCGGCGTCACCGACTTCGCGATCTGCTGAGCACGCGGCCTCCGCGAAGTGCGTACTTTCGATGCAGACAGGTCGCGCCGAACGTACGCACTTCCCCCAACCGGCAGGCTCAGGTGATGCTGGTGTCGAGGGTGGTGCCCTCGTTGATGCCGTGGTTGGTGGACGAGTCGTAGCCATCGCTGGCCTGCTGCAGATCGGTTTGGACCTGCGCGAAGGCGGCCCACGCCTCATCGGTGGTCTTGCCGATCAGTGAGTCCTCGAAGTTGTCGAGGTACTGGTAGGCCAGGTTGGCGTGGCCATTCTCGTGCGTCATGAGGGCCTCCGACCAGCGGTCCCACTCGCCGCGCACCGCGTCGTTGGCATCGCTGCGCCTGCCCCACGCCGGCACGAGCACCTCGAGGTCGACCGTCAGCGTCCCGCCGGTGACCACCTGGTTGTCGTCCCAGCTGAGGTTCAGCGAGGGGTGCCAACTGCACCGGCCGACCTCGTCGAGGCCCCAGCCGTTCATCTCGTCGTAGAGCTCCCGGAGGGTCTCCCCCCACAGCTCGCCGAAGTCCCCACCTGCTTGGTTCCACGTCGTCATGCCCGTGATCTTGCGCCATGTGGCACCCGTATCGCACGCACCTTCGGGCAGTCAGGCGGGCACGTAGCAGGTCAGACCGGGTGGTCGAAGGCCCAGTCCAGCAATGCCGAGGCACCGTCGATCCGCGCCTGGTCGCTCGGGGCCCCGAGCACTGCCACGATCACGCTGCGATCGCCTCTCGTGGCCGATCCGACCAGGCAGTACCCGGCATTCGTGGTGTGGCCGGTCTTCACCCCGGTCGCGCCTTCGTACCTCGTCAGCATCTTGTTCGTGGCGTTGAAATGTTGGCCGTTCATCTGCGCCTCGGTGCGCGCCACTGTCGCTTGAAACGTTGGGTCCTGCATCAGGATCGCGGCGATCGACACCATGTCGCGCGCCGACGAGTGCGCGCCGTCGGCGTCGAGCCCGACGGCGTTGACAGCGACGGTCTGGGTCATCCCCAACGCCTGCGCCGCGTCGTTCATCATTCCCACGAACGCTTCCTCGGTCCCACCGACGTCGAGCGCCAGGGTGTGGGCGGCGTCGTTGGCGCTGACGATCAGCTCAGCGCGCAGCAGCACGGCGCGTGAGAGGCGTTGGCCTTCGTACAACCCGATCGCGGACTCCGCCGGATCCAGTTGCATGGCCGGAACGGTGGCGACGTGCGCCGGGTCCCCCGCCTGCATCACCACGTAGGCCGTCAGCAGCTTCATCAGACTGCCGACCGGCCGAGCAGCGTCCGCCTCGAGATCCGCCAGCCACTGTTGCGAGCCGACGTCGTAGACGGCGTACGCGCCGGCTTCGATGGTCGGCGGCTGGCTGGGATCGATCGTCGTGGCGGGCGCCGCAGTCGTCGCGACCGTGGTGATCGTGGTCGTGGTCGTGGGCGGTGACGTGGTCGATGTGGTCGATGTGGTCGACGTGGTCGTCGACGACGTGGAGGTCACGGCGACACTCGACGTGGTCGCGGGAAGTGAGGCGAGCGGCGGGAGCGACGCTCGGTCGGTCCTGCCGGGGGTGTTGTCGCACGCCGCGATCAACGTGAGCGCGGCAACAAGCCATGCCAGGCGGACGCTGCGCACGAGTGGTGGGTGGTTCAATCGGCCTGAGCCACCAGGGGCGCGGTTGCGGGGTCGGACACGGCAGCGATGCTACCGAGGCTGGTCGGCGTCTTCAGGTCGCGGGCCACGCAGCGAGGATGGCGCCGTCATCGCCGACGATCTCCACGGTGTACGGCGTGGCCTCGCTGAAGACGAAGGCCGCGAACGTCCGATCCATGGCGGATCCGGCATCGTTGAAGGGCTCCACGATGGGGTCGAGACCGGCCTGGGTGACCTGGAGGTGAGCGGTGGCCGTGATCGACCGTGGCAGATCGGCCAGCACGTAGGTCCGGGCGTTGTCGACCATGGTGGTGATCTGCGGACGTTCGTCGGCGACCGAGGCGACTCCACTGCCTTCCCAGCGCCAATTGACCTGGCGCTGCCTGCCCGAGTACGACATCGTCACGCCGATCGCCCACGGCAGTGAGTCGGCGTCGGCACCCGACGAGATCGACGGGACCTGCGACGGCACGATTGCCGATCGCGGCGAGTTCACTCGCAACGCCTCGGCCTGCATGCTCTCCCACTTGCTCGAGGGGATCTGGTGAACCGTGCGGGCGATGTCGATCAGGTCGGGCACCGGCATGGGTGAGCTCACGGTGATCACATTGTCGCCGTCGATCCACGTGGCCATGGCGTCGTCGTTGCGGCCGACGATCGTGCCGGCGACTGCTGGCAGCCCGTTGACGTCGAACCGTGTGTAGTGCTCGAGCAGGAAGCGGAGCGCGAAGTAGCGATCGCCTGCTGCCCCACGGTCAAAGCTCGGCGACCGCCTTCCCACGGTGATGGCGACAGTCACTGTCGGATCGTCCGCCGACACGTAGCTGAGCTGTTCTGCGGCGATGCTCTGGACCGCCAGCCACGGTTCGACCGTGCTGACGATTCGGTGATCGGAAGCGAACCACGAGTCGCTGAACTCGACTGTTTGGTCCTGGGGGTGCACGGAGCCGGCCAGACGAACGAGATCGCCGTCGCTCCACCCAAACGACGTGACGGAGACGCCGAAACCTTCGACCGTGAACTGGGTGACGGTCTGCCCACCTTTGACGTGAGAGATGGCGATCGTCGCCCGATCCGTCTGAACTCGATAGGCGTTCGGCGCGCTGAGTGTCGAGGCTCCTGGAGTGGTGGTCACGGAGAACCACGAGCCCGAGTTCGCGGACGCCCCCTTGGTGGCCCACAACTCGTAGGAAGACGTCTGAGTCAGCGCGTGATCGAACGGTTGCATGTCGGCGTAGTGCACGGCGAACGTCGTCGGCGGGTCAGCGGCGAAGAACGGGATCGTCGCGGCGTGGGTCGTTGGCAGCGCCCGGGGGGCAATCGAGGCGTTGGTCACACTGACGACGGCTGCTCGAGGTGCGTCGCTCGATGAAGCCGACGTCGCCACGCCGTAGCCGATGACAGCGACGAGCGCGGCGGCAGCAACGGGTCCGACCCACCGCCGCCCGCCGGTGTCGTGTGCTGCGTGATTCGAGGTGTCATGAGCGAAGGCGTCGATGCCGTCGTCGATCACCTCGATGATGTCCATGCTGTCGTACAAGCTTACGCAGGCTGGTCGGGCGCCGCCGCCGGCCGAGCATCCGCAAACTCGCAGAACGCGTCGTAGGCGCGTGGCCCGTAGACGGTGCCAGGCCCGCCACTGAGCATCAGCGCAACGCCGAGCGCCTCGGCGGCCTCCTCGCGCGAGGCCCCGGCCTTGGCCGCGCCGCGGGCATGGGCGGCGATGCACCCATCGCAGCGGACCGCGACGGCGATGCCAAGGGCGATCAGTTCCTTCGTCTTCGTGTCGAGCGCACCGGGCGCCATCGCCGCTGAGCTCAACGCGGCGTAGCCCTTGTACACATCGGGGATGGCACCGCGCAGCGCGCGACCCAGCGGGATGACGTCGTCGAGAACTGCCTGACCGTGCACGTGTTCGCTCATGCGGCGATGGTACGCCGGGCCGTGCGAGCCTTGTACACCTCGAACCAAGCCACGCCGATGAACCCGGCGACGACCGCGACCAGCCAATCGACCGGCCGCATCGGGCCGAAGTTGAAGGCAGTTCTGAGCCGACGGACGCTGAGCAACACGACCAGCCAGGCCCCGGCCAACCCCAGGATCCACTTCAGAGTGCGGTTCTTCCGCTGCCGGATCGCCTGCCAGATCGACAGCCGCCACGACCGGTTCACCAGGATGAGTGCGAGGTTCCCGACGACCAGTGTCGCGAAGGTGACCGAACGCACGACTTCGTCGGGTCGGTCGCCCAGCACCGCCCACAGGTAGACGGCGAGCACGGCAAGCAGCACCGACAGTCCCTGCAGCGCGGCGATCGTCAGCACCCGCTTGCCGAACATCGGCTCGGTAGCAGGCCTCGGTGGGACGTCCATGATCTTCGGGTCGATCTCTTCGGATTCGAACACGATCGAGCACGCCGGATCGATGATCAGTTCGAGGAAGGCGATCTGCACCGGCAGCAGCACCAGCGGCCAGCCGTTGACGAACACGGGGATCAGCGACATCCCGAAGATCGGCACGTGGACAGCGATGATGTACGACATCGCCTTGCGCAGGTTGTCGAAGATCCCGCGACCTTGTCGCACCCCGCCGGCGATCGAGGCAAAGTCATCGTCAGTGATCACCAGTCCAGCGGATTCGCGGGCGACGTCGGTGCCGCGGGCGCCCATCGCGATTCCGATGTCTGCGGCGCGTAGGGCCGGGGCATCGTTGACCCCATCGCCGGTCATCGCAACGACTTCGCCATTGGCCTTCAGGGCGCGGATCAGTTGCAGCTTCTGTTCCGGGATCATGCGCGCGAACACGCTGACCGTGCGGATCCGTTGGGCGAGTTGGTCGACGCTCATCGCTTCCAATTCGGGACCGGTGATGCACCCGCCGGCGTGGTCGAGGCCGATCTCACGGGCGATCGCCAACGCAGTGCCCGGGTAGTCGCCGGTGATCATCATGACCCGGATCCCGGCGCTCTGGCAGTCGGCGACGGCTGCAGCGACACCGGGGCGCACCGGATCCTGCAGACCGGCGAGGCCGAGGTACTCGAAGTCGAAGTCGTGTTGCTCGGTGGGCAGACCGGAGCCCTGGCCGAACCGGGCTCGGGCGACGGCCAACACGCGCAGCCCACCTGCCGTGGCCTCTTCGACCTGTTCGATCAGCGCCGCGGATTGCTCTGGACTGAGGTGGCACAGGTCGGCGATGGCTTCCGGCGCGCCCTTGGCGGCGATGACGTAGTCGCTGAGATCGGGCGAGCGCCACACCTGCGAGAGGGCCAGCAACGTCTCCGACAACGGGTACTCCCGCACCAATGCCCAGCCGGCATGCACGTGCTCGGTGTCGGCGAGGTAGGTCTCGATGAGATGTCTGAAGGCTCGATCCATCGGATCGAACGGGTCGACGGACGACGCCAGGTTGGCGAACTCGGCGATCTCGTGGAACCGCTCGGGGATCGGCCCGTCGTCGACCACGTGGACCGCTCCGTCGACGGCGAGTTGCCGCACGGTCATGCTGTTCATCGTCAGCGTGCCGGTCTTGTCGACGCAGATGGCAGTCGCCGACCCGAGCGTCTCGATCACCGGTGCCCGTCGTGTCAACACGTGACGCTGCGACATCCGCCATGCCCCGAGCGCGAGGAAGACGGTCAGCACCACCGGGAACTCTTCGGGAAGCAGCGCCATGGCTGTTCCGATGCCGGCCAGCACAGCTTCCAGCCAATGATGTCGCGTCAGGCCGAAGACGATGACGACGAGCGCGGCAGCGCCGATGCTCGCTGCGGCGATGACGCGCACGAGACGGCCGATCTCGCGCTGGAGCGGGGTGTCCTCCGGCTCGATCGAGCCAAGTGCCGTGCCGATGCGACCCAACTCCGTGCCGGCGCCCGTTGCCTGTGTGAGCGCCGTGCCGTGACCCTTCACCACGAGGGTGCCGGAGAAGATCCACGGTGTGGCGTCACCGCCCGCTCGACCCATCTCCATCTCGTTCGGGTCCCCGGCGAACCGGGTCTTGCGGACCGGCACCGACTCCCCGGTGAGGGCCGACTCGTCGACCGAGAAGTTCACGCAGTCGACCAGTACGGCGTCGGCGGGGACCCGATCACCTTCGGTGAGCACGACGACATCGCCGCGCACGACGTCGCGTCCGGCGATCCTGGCCTGCTTGCCATCACGCACGACGAGTGCCCGAGGCGAGGAGAGATCGCGGAGGGCGGCGAGTGCGTTCTCGGTCTTGTGCTCCTGGTAGATCGAGATGGCGATCACGATGACGACGAACGACATCAAGATGACACCGTCGAGCGGTTCCGAGAGCAGGAAGTTCACCGTCCCGGCACCGAGGAGCAACAGCAGCATCGGCTGGCTGACCACTTCCCGTGCTTGCTGGGCGAGGTTGCGCTTCTTCGCGGTCGGGAGCTCGTTCGGCCCGTCGGTGGCCAACCGCCGAGCTGCTTCCTCCGAGGTGATGCCGATGAGTGACGCGCCCTGCTTTGCCGAGGTTGCATCACCCATCTGCTGCATCATCGCATTGCACAGAGCCTCTCTGTCTCGGGCGGCGTGGCGCTGGTCATTGCTGATAGCCCTCGACGACATCGGGTGGTCGCACACCGCTGAAGCCGGCGTCGAGCCCCGCCTCGCGACGCGCCCGACGTTGGCGAAGCAGGTCCCAGCATTGGTCCAGGCGCACTTCGATCCCGCGCAGATGGGCCTCGTCGGCATCGCTCAACGGCACGCCGGGGGTTGCCTTGTGCTCGAGATGGTGTTCCTCGTCGACCAGTTCGTTGATCCGACCGATCAAGTCGTCATCGATGTTCATTCGAACCCCTTTCAGGACCGCCGTGCTCCGGCGGAGTCTGTTCTCTGCTCATCGTACGGCCCCATGGTGGTGGCCCGACTGTGACGCCCGCTAGCGACGACGCGACGCTGTGGAAGCGCTCGTCGAGCACACTCAGGCACTGGCCGCCATCATCCGGCGCGAGGTGAACAACAAGACGACGAAGGCGATCCCGCCGACCACGGCGAAGGCCACACGGAGGTCGTGCCATTCCGCGATCGCGCCCACGCTGACGGCCGTGAGCATCGCGCCGAGGCGCTGGCCGAGGAGCATGGAGCCGAGGCCGGTGCCGGCCGACACGCCGGGCAGGCGGGCGGCCGTGGCATAGAGCTGCGGAAAGACCACCGACAGGCCGAGACCCCACACGACGAGGCCGGCGAGGGCCATCGCGCCGATTGGCGCGGTCACGGTGGCGAGCGTGCCGATCCCCACCAGGGTGACTGCCCAGGTGAACAGCCGCCGTTCGCCGATGCGGTCGAGCACATGGTCGCCGCCGAGGCGACCGATCAACATCGCGCCGGCACACGCCATCGTGCCGAAACCGCTGGCCCGGCCGAAGTCGAACACATCGCGCATCAGCACGGCCGACCAGTCGTTCGGCATGACCTCCAACCCAACTGCGCCCAGCGCGGCGAAGCCCATGAGGACGGTGACCGCGGTGAACCGCTCGCGCGGGTCCGCTGTGGATTCGTCACCGAGCGCAGCCGCGTTCGGCGGCGGGTCGACCGGGATCAGCCAACGGCGCACGACCGAGACGGTGATGAACAAGATGGCGCCGACCACCAGCAGTTGGCCGCGCACGCTGGCGCCCGCAGCGGATGCCGCGGAACCAACCAGTGCGCCACCGGTGAAACCGAGGCTCCACATGGCATGCAGGCGATTCATGATCGAGCGTCCAAGTCGCTGCTGCACGATCACCCCCTGGGCGTTCATCGCCACGTCGTTGCACACGTCGAGCATGCCCAGGCTGGTCAGCAGCACGAGCAGCACCACGGCCGAGGGAGCGAACGCGATCAACGGCATGCCGACCGAAAGCGCAGTGGCCGCAATGGTCAGCACGCGACGGCTGCCGAGCCGGTCCATCACCTTGCCGACTACCAGTGCGCCGATGACTCCGCCGAGACCGCCACCGAGCAGCGTTGCGCCGAGCCCGGCGTTGCCGAGGCCGAGGTGATCGCGGATCTCGGGGATGCGCGGCAGCCAGTTCGAGAACGTCGCGCCGTTGACGAAGAAGAGGACTGCCACTGCCGCAGCGGAGTGCCGGGTACGCGGCTGGTCGGCCTGGGCTTGCCACTCGCTACGAGTGATGGCGTACTCGACGTCGCCTTCCTCATCGCCGGGGATCCGGACCGGCCAATCGGCGTGGAACGTGCGCACGGGGTGCATGCCGGCCTTTTCCATCACCCGTCGCGAGGCACCATTGACGGTCATCGTCCCGGCGACCACTCGCTGCACCCTGTCCGATGAGAAGCCCATGTCGATCAAGGCACGCGAACCCTCGGTCGCGTAGCCCTTGCCCCACGAACTGGCAACGAGCCGGTAGCCGAGCTCCGGCTCGTCTCGCGGGCTGCCCTCATGCGGCCGGAAGTGGAACCAGCCGATGAAGGTGCCGGTCTCGCGCTCGATCGCCGCCCAGAAGCCGTAGATGTCGTGTGGTTCGTAGTGGGAGAGCCACCATTCGATGGTCTCGACCGAAGCCTCACGGGTGACCGGCTCGCCGTCTTCGATGAACCGCCGGACCTCGGGATCGCTGTCGAGGGCCAACAGATCGTCGGCATCGTCCAGGGTGAAGCGGCGCAGCAGCAGGCGGTCCGTCGTCAGCAACACCTCCACGGACCCAGTCTCGCGCGCCCCGCGCGATTTACCGACCTCTCGCCCTACTCACACCTCATGAGGAGCCACGCCTGACGCGGCCGGCCCCGGGCACGACGACGCCCGCCGACGCGTCGACGGGCGGCTGACGGACTTCGCCGCGTCCGAGGACGATTTACCGTCAGTTGACCCAAAGAGAACCTGTCACCAAGGTCGGCTCGTGCATGCTGCCCCTTCACGAACGCGAAAGGACTGCGATGACCCACCCCACGTCGATGCTGCATCCGTCTGCCGATATCAAGGAGCGACTCAGCAAGGTACCCGAGGTCACCCTGTACTTCTGGGTCATCAAAGTCCTGTGCACCACTGTTGGCGAGACCTTTGCTGACTTCATCAACGGCAAGCTCGGAGACAACCTGAACACCACCACCGCGGTGATGGGTTCGTTGCTCATCGTTGCGCTGGTTGTGCAGTTTCGCGTGCCCGAATACATCCCGGCCGTGTACTGGGTGGCCGTCGTGCTGATCAGTGTTGTCGGCACCCTGATCACCGACAACATGGTTGAGCACTTCAACGTGTCATTGACAACCAGCACGATCGTGTTTGCCATCTTGATGTTCGCGTCGTTCGGTGTCTGGTACGCCAGCGAGCGAACGCTGTCGATCCACTCGATCCACTCGCACAAGCGTGAGGCGTTCTACTGGGTGGCGATCCTGTTCACGTTCGCCCTGGGTACCGCAGCCGGTGACCTGATCGGCGAGCAATACAGCCTCGGATACTTCAAGTCGGTGCTGCTGTTCGCAGCCATCATCGCGATCATCGCCATCGCCCACCTGAGGTTCCGTCTGAATGCAATTCTCGCGTTCTGGGCGGCCTACGTCATCACACGCCCACTGGGAGCCTCGATCGGTGACCTGTTGTCACAGCCTCGCAAGATCGGTCCCGACGACGACCCAGCCGCCTTTCAGGCCGGGCTCGGCCTTGGAACCACTGTGACGAGCATCATCTTCTTGGCGGCAATCCTCGCAGTCGTCGTCTACATGACCAGGGTCCAGCGAACTGACCCCGTGCTGGTCGACGACGCCGGCTAGCGGGTCGTTCGATGTACCAACGTGTCCTGGTCGTCGAGGACGACGAGGCCATCGGCCAAGCGGTGATCAGTTCCCTCGAGTCCCACGGATACGCGGTGGAGTGGTGCACGAGCGGCGTTGCGGCCCAGTCGGTCGTAGAGCAAGCGCCGCCGGATCTGGTGCTCCTCGATGCCGGCCTGCCAGATATCGATGGCTTCACAGTGTGTCGGCGTTTACGCGAACGGCACCGTGACTTGCCGATCGTGCTCGTGACTGCGCGCGACGCGGAGATCGACATCGTTGTTGGTCTCGACGCCGGTGCGAGTGACTACGTCACGAAGCCGTTCTCGATGAACGTGCTGCTTGCCAGAGTCCGCGCTCACCTCCGCAACAGCGAAACAGACGACGCCAGCGCTCCGCTCGAGTTCGGTGCGCTGTGCGTCGATCCCGTCGGCTACAGCGTCACAGTCGATGGTCGGTCGGTGGACCTTCGTCCTCGTGAGTTCGAATTGCTGCTCCTGTTGTGCCGCCAAGTTGGGCGAGTGGTGACCCGGGAACGCCTGCTCGCCGACGTCTGGGATCTTCATTGGGACAGCTCGACCAAAACCCTCGAGATGCACGTGATGGCCCTGCGCCGCAAGCTCGGCGAGGCGATCAACATCTCCACGGTCCGCGGCATCGGCTACAGGTTGGACACTCCTTGAATCCGGACGCTCGCATGCGACTCATGCGCCGCCCCCACTGTGTGACCTGGCGCTGGAAGTCCGCGATCGCGCCGGCCGATCAGGGGGCCGAGGTGCTGAAGTGTCTGGGTGATGGACGGTCGAATGCTGAATCGCTGCGTGGCGTAATGAATGCGCCGCTGATCCGGTTGATGCGAGCGATCGCCTCCGGAGATGGTCCGACGTCGGAGCAGCTCTTCCTCGACGAGTTGAAGGCGAACGTTTACACCGGCGACACAGCGCTGCACGTCGCTACATCACGCCCCCGACATCGCTGCCATCGGGAAGGCGCTGCGCGTTGAGATCGGTCGCCAACCCGACCACGTGGGCCAGAACATCGCCCACTACCCAGGCGGGTGCTGCCGGCACCGGCGTTGCCGCGTCGTGCGCCTGCAGGTCGCCAACGGTGAGCACGAATCTGGCGCGCGCCTCCTCGTAGACCGTGTCGGCGTCGATCGTCGCGCTGCGTTCTTGCCATGAAGTCACGATCGATCCATTCTCCCCGGCCCACTTCGCTGCGAGCCGTCGAAGCCGAGCGGTGTTAGCTTGACGTTTTGAGCCAGGCACCGTCGACCGCAGGATTGTCGTCGGCTGATGCCGCGGCGCGCCTCGCAGCCGACGGGCCGAATCGGCTGCCGCCGCCCCCCCGGCCCCGTACGTGGCGGAAGCTACTCGGCCAGTTCACTCACTTCTTCGCGCTCATGCTCTGGGTCGCCGGAGCCCTGGCGCTGATCGCGGGGATGCCGCAACTCGGCATCGCGATCTTTGTCGTGATCCTCGTCAATGGCGCGTTCTCGTTCGTGCAGGAAGAGCGCGCCGAGCACGCCGCGGAGCAATTGCAGGACCTGCTGCCTGTCGGTGTGGTCGTGCGTCGCGACGGACAGCCGATCACCGTCAACTCGGCACACGTTGTCGTCGGCGACCTCGTCGTGCTCTCGCCGGGAGATCGCATACCAGCCGATCTCACGCTGGCTACGGCAGATGGCGTGGCTGTCGACGCTTCCACACTGACCGGTGAGAGCGTGCCGGTGCCGCTCGGTGTCGGCGATCGCGCGTACGCCGGTACCTATGTCTCGTCCGGGTCTGCCGATGGAGTGGTCGACGCGACCGGGGCGGCAACGCAACTGGCCGGCATTGCTCAACTCACCTCATCGGCTCGGCACCCGCGAACGCCGTTGGCTCACGAGCTGAACCGGATCGTGCGGACCATCGCGACCTTCGCCATCGTCGCGGGCACCGGCTTCTTCGGGATCTCTCTGCTCGTCGGTAGCCCGGCCCGCGACGGGTTCTTGTTCGCTGTCGGTGTCACGGTCGCGCTCGTGCCCGAGGGTCTGCTGCCGACTGTCACGCTGTCGCTGGCGATGGGTGCCCAGCGGATGGCCAAACGTCACGCGCTCGTGCGCCGCCTCGAGGCGGTCGAGACCCTCGGTTCGACCACGTTCATCTGCACCGACAAGACCGGCACACTCACCCGCAACCAGATGTCGGTCACCGAGATCTGGACACCCAGTGGCACGGTGAGCGTGGTCGGCGACGGATACTCGCCGGATGCCGTCGTCGACGGCTCAACAACTGCCATCGCCGCGGCAACGGCCCTGTCGGTCGTCGCGCTCACGGCCAGTAAGGGGCGAATCAGCCTGACAGAAGACACATGGTCGGCGGTCGGCGACCCGATGGAGGCAGCCATCGATGCGCTCGCTCATCGACTCTGCCGCTCCGGGGCGAGCCCCGTCGGCCATCCACCGGTGGTGCGCCGCCATTCGTTCGATCCAACTCGACGACGGGAGTCGGTGCAGACGGCCGAGGAGTTGATGGTGAAGGGCGCGCCGGATGCGGTGCTGCCGCGATGCGTCGGGCTAGACGGTGACGAAGCGCATACCGCCGTCGATGCCCTTGCCGAGCGCGGACTACGCGTGCTCGCCATCGCTCGCCGACCTGCCTCCGATGTCCCCGACGACTCTGATGCCGACGCGGCCGAGTCGGAGCTCGAACTGCTGGGGCTGATCGGCCTGCACGACCCACCGCGCTCAGGCGTCGGCAACGCTCTCGCAGCAGCGCGCCAAGCTGGGATCAAGTTGGCGATGCTGACAGGGGACCACCCCGTGACTGCACGGGCGATCGCCCGGCAGGTCGGCTTCATCGTCGGCGAGGAGCGGGTCCTGGAGGGCCACGACCTGCCGGACGACATCGGTGAGCTGGGTGACCTCCTCGACCGCAAGC
>JANPOJ010000490.1:0-8323 GCA_031427935.1 Ilumatobacteraceae bacterium
CGATCAGTCGTTCGCCAGCGGACTGCTCAAGAGAACCACGAGCTGGTCGCACACCTTCGCCACACCGGGGACCTTCACCTACTTCTGCGAGATCCACCCGGAGATGACCGGCACGGTGATCGCCACGGCACCCGACGGAACCGCTCCGGCCGCAGCACCCGCAGCAGCTGCACCGAGCGCGGCCACGACTGCGGCTGCAACAGCAGCCAGCACCAACCCCGGTTCGGCGTCCACGGCCTCGGCCGGTGCCGCCTCCGGCGCGATCACGATCAGCGACTCCGGCTTCACGCCGGCCAGCTTCCGGGTCGCCGTCGGCGGCACGGTGACGTTCGCCAACAGCGGCAGGGCGATGCACACGGTGACCGCCGCCAACGGATCGTTCGACAGCGACATGATTCGCTCCGGCGGTTCCTGGGCACACGCCTTCACCACGCCGGGATCGTTCGCCTACAACTGCATCCTGCACCCCACCATGCGTGGCACGATCGAGGTCGGCGCAGGCGGGGCAGCGAGCAACACCCAGTCCGCCAACGCCAGCCAGGCGGCCGGAGCCACGGCTGCGACCGACTCGCCGACGACCACGGCAGCTACGAGCGCTGCAGACACGGCGATCCAACCGGTCAACATCGACGTGGCCGACAACGAGTTCAAGCCGAAGGACGCCACTGTCGCCCAGGGCGGGACCGTGACCTGGAAGCTCGTCGGGGCAGCAGCGCACACGGTGACCGCCGACGACCAGTCGTTCAACTCCGGCTTGCTGAAGGCGGGAGAGAGCTACCAGTACACCTTCACCACGCTCGGATCGTTCGGCTACGCCTGCCTGGTGCACCCGGGCATGACGGCCACGATCAAGGTGGTCCCGCCGGCCGAGGCAGCAACTGCGCAGCAGGCGGCACCGACCAGTGGAGGCGCCTCGCAGGCGCAGCCCACGGCCGGCCAGCCCGCCGCAACGGCGACCACGGCTCCGGCACCCAGCTCGACGCTGTGGGGTGACACCCTCCTCGGGATCGCCGCAGTCCTGCTGGCGTGCTGCGCCCTCGTCTTCGCCCTCCGCTCCTTCCTGAAGGTCTTGGGCGGCGGCGGTGCGGCTCCCGACGCGGCAACAACATCGACCGACGGATTGACGCCCCACGCGATCTGATCGGGAGTGCAATCGGCCTGACCAGGCCGCAAGGGACGGATGACCCTGGCCAGGCCGATTTGCGCGGACGTACCGTGAGGTTGTGCGAAAGGAGAACGCAATGAAGGCGCTCGTTGTGTACGAATCGATGTTCGGGAACACCCGCCATATCGCCGAGGCGATTGCCGAAGGACTCTGCTCGTCGATCCCGACGGAGGTCATGCTGGCCCGCGATGCCGGCGACGACGATCTCGAGGGTGTGGGCGTGGTGGTGGTCGGCGGGCCGACGCACGCCTGGGGACTCAGTGGCACACGGAGTCGCGAAGGCGCGCTTGCCGATGCTGCCAAGCATCCTGATCATCTGCTCGAGACCAAGCCGCTGGGACCCGGTGTCCGCGAATGGCTGCATGATCTCGAGCGGCACCACGGCTGCTACGCCGCGGCCTTCGACACCCGGTTCGACAAGCCGACAGTGCTCACGGGCTCAGCAGCGCGAAAGATTCAACGCCGGCTGCACCGTGCTGGGCTCTCGACGCTGGCCGAGCCACACAGCTTCGTGGTGACCGGCATGGCGGGTCCGCTGGCGCTCGGCGAGATCGAACGAGCGACGCAATGGGGCCAGGCGTTGGGTCGCGCCTACGTCAAGATGACGGCAGCCGGGGTGAAGCCCGCGAAGATTGCAGGATGACACTGGCCGAGCCGGGCACACCCCCGATATATCCAAGCCAGTGGGAGTGCGATGTGGTGCTGACCGACGGCGGCACCGCACACATCCGCCCGATCCGCCCCGACGACATCGAGCAGTTGCGCGCCTTGCACGGGCGGCTGTCGCCGCAGTCGATCTACTTCCGGTTCTTCTCGCCGATCCCCAAGGTTCCCGAAGCCCAACTCCATCGGCTGGCCGAGGTCGACTACCGCGAACGGTTCGCGCTGGTCGCCGAGCTCGACGGGCAGGTCGTGGCCGTCGTGCGCTACGACAGCGGCAAGAGTGAACCAACAGCGGCGGAGGTCGCGTTCGTCGTCGAAGACGACCAGCAGCGGCGCGGTCTGGCGACCGTGATGCTCGAACACCTCGCCGCCGTCGCCCGCAGCAACGGCATCGAGCGCTTCGACGCCGAGACCCTGCCCGACAACCGGGCGATGATGGACGTCTTCCGCCACGCAGGGTTCGACGTCACCAGTCACTTCGACGCCGGCGTCATCGACGTCAGCTTCCCGCTGGCACCATCCGAAGTGCTCGACGAGCACATCGAGGAACGCGAACGGCGAGCCGTGGTCGCATCGATCAGTCGCATCCTGCGCCCCACCTCGATCGCTGTCATCGGTGCCAGTCGCACTCCGGGCACCATCGGCTACGAGTTGGTGCACAACCTCGTGCGCAGCGGCTTCACCGGCGCGGTGCTGCCCGTCAACCCTCTCGCCGAGTCGATCAGCGGCATCCACGCCTATGCGAGCGTCGGTGACACGCCGACCCGCCCCGACGTGGCGATCATCGCCGTTCCCGCCGAGGCCGTGGCCGACGTGATCGCCGAGTGTGGCGCCGCCCACGTGGGTGGCGTCGTGATCATCAGTGCCGGGTTTGCCGAGCTCGGCGTCGACGGCCGCGCCGTGGAGACCTCGCTCGTCAAGACGGCCCGGCGATACGGGATGCGTGTCATCGGGCCGAACTGCATGGGCCTGGCCAACACCGACCCGTCGATCCGGATGAACGCCACGTTCGCGCCGGTCGACCCGATCCCCGGCAACGTCGCGTTCATGACCCAATCGGGCGCGCTCGGCATCTCGCTGATCGACGAGAACGCCAGGCGCGGGATCGGGATCTCCAGCTTCGTGTCGGTCGGGAACAAGGCAGACATCTCCGGCAATGACCTGCTGCAGTACTGGGAGGGCGACGAATCGACGACGGTGATCGCCTTGTACCTCGAGTCGTTCGGGAATCCACGAAAGTTCCTGCGGATCGCCTCGCGTGTGGCGCGGTCCAAGCCCATCGTCGCGGTCAAGTCCGGCCGCAGCCCGGCGGGTGTGCGCGGCGCCAGGTCGCACTCGGCGGCGCTGGCCACCTCCGACGATGTCGCCGAGATGGTGCTCTCGCGAGCCGGGGTCACACGCGTGGAGACGCTGGAGGAACTGTTCGACACCACGCAGGCGTTCGCCAGCCAACCGGCGCCGCAAGGGCGTCGCCTGGCGATCGTCGGCAACGCGGGCGGCCCGGCCATCCTGGCTGCCGATGCAGCAGCCGCGCGCGGCTTGCTGGTGCCGCCGCTCAGCGAGGCGACCCAGGCCCGACTGGCCGGCTTCCTGCCCGCGACGGCAGCCACGGGCAACCCGGTCGACATCGTCGCCGCGAGCTCGCCGGCTGCATTCGAGCTGGCCCTGTGCGCCGTGCTCGACGACCCAGACATCGACGCCGTGCTGGCCATCTACGTGCCCCCGCTGCCCGATCGCGATCGTTCGATGGTCGATGCGATCGCCAAGGCTGCTGCCAGCCGACCCGACAAGACGATGCTGGCCACCGTGCTGGCGGGCAATGAGCCCGTCGAGCTCGACGGGGTCAAGGTACCGACCTATCGCTTCCCCGAGTCCGCGGTGCGAGCGCTGGCCCACATGGCCAGCCGCAGCGAATGGCTGCGGACCAACGACACCACCATGCCCGAGCAACTGATCGACGCGACACAGGCCCGCACGATCGTGAGCGACTTCCTGAGGCGCACACCGGAGGGCGGTTGGCTCGACATGGCGTCGGCGGCGGCGCTGGCGGCCGCAGCAGGCGTGGCGTTGGTGGAAACAGCGATCGTCGACGACCTCGAGGGTGCGGTGGCCGCAGCCACCAGGCTCGGCTTCCCGGTGGCATTGAAAGGGGTCGGGGCCTCGATCCTGCACAAGACCGAGGCCGGCGCGGTCAAGCTCGCCCTCGCAGATGAGCAAGCCGTGGCCGAGGCCGGCTCAGCGATGCGCGCCGTGCTCGGTGACCGACTCGAGGGCTTCACCGTGCAGACGATGACGCCGGCAGGGATCGAACTGCTGGCGGGCGTCGCCACCGACCCGGCGTTCGGGCCACTCGTGATCTTCGGCGCCGGCGGAACCGCAGCAGAGCTCCTCAACGACCGGGTCGTTCGCCCGGCGCCATTGAGCGCCGCCGACCCGGCGCGGATGCTCCGCGGGCTGCGGATCTCCCCGCTGCTCGACGGCTACCGTGGCACACCGGTGATCGATCACGCCCCACTCGAAGCACTGCTGGTGCGTCTCGGCCAACTCGCCGATGCCGTGCCGGAGATCGTCGAGATCGATCTCAACCCGATCATCGCCACCCATGATGGGTTCGAGGTCGTCGATCTGCGAGTTCGGGCTCTGCCCAACGTGTCTCACCCGGAGCTCTCTGTACGGAGGTTGCGATGAATGCAGTGCCCCATTCACCGAACGACTCGATCATCGTCGGCGTCGACACGTCTCCCGAGTCGATCGCCGCCTTGAAGTGGGCGGCCGGCCTCGCGGCACAGCGCGGTGTCCCGCTGTTGGCAGTTCACGCCGAGGGCCTCCTCGAGGAGGGTTCGTTCGTGCCGCACGTCGACGTCGTCGATCTCGTCACGCGAACCCTTGCCGCTGTGATTCCCGCACCGGCCGTCACGTCGCTGATCGAACCAGGGTCGCCGACCGACACGTTGTTACGTGTGGCCCACCGCACCGGGGCAGGTCACATCGTGGTCGGCCACCGCGGCGCCGGCGATACGGGGTCCGACATCGGCTCGACCGCGCTCGCGCTGGTCAGCCGTTCGAGCGTCCCGGTCACCGTCGTACGAAGCGACCAGCCGGCAAGTTGATCTCGAGCTCCTGGCTCGGGCAAAACCAGGAGCTCGGGATCAGGCCCGCGCCGCTATGGGAGAAACTTCGCGCTCCTCGAGACGAGCTCGCAGGAACTTCAACACCTTGATGTGCTTCTTGGTGTCGGCGATCACCAGGTCGACCAACATGCCCCACAGCGTCGACGTTCGCACATCGCGGATCTGACGGCGCAAGTCACGGGTGGTGGCGAGGTCGGCCTCCTCGAACTTCAACAGTCGCTCGACCATCTCGATCGTCTCGGGCGGGACGGGACGGAAGTCGACGTGCGGGATCCCGTCGGGCGCATCGCGTAGCTCGGCCAGGGCCTTGATCGTCTCGATCCATTCCTCGAACAACCGGTGGTGCCGAGCCTCGTCCTCGCCGATCAGCTCGGCGACGAAGCGAACGTAGGGGTGCTCGTCGTGGGCCAGCGCCTCGTAGAGGTCGATGACTTCCTTCTCGGACTCGACGTGGGCGTTGAGGTGATCGATCAGGGCTCGGTCGCATTCGCTGAGATCATGTGGAACTCGGCTAGAGGTCATTCTCGAAGTGTCGACGATCGGCGGTGGGGCCGACAGAGCCCTTCGAGGTACCTCGCCGGGTACTTCGACCCTGTTTCGCGGGTCCCACGTAGGGCAGGATCTTCCAATGAGCGACTTGAGCGCAGCGGGCCTGGCCCGCCAGGCGAGCAGGGCTCTGGCTTGCCTCGATCTGACGAGCCTGAACCTCGATGACACACCGGAGCGGATCGATGCGCTCTGTGATCGCGCCCTGTCACCCGCTCCCGGTATCGAGGGACATCCCGCTGCAGTATGCATCTCTCCACGATTCGTCGCTCAGGCCAGCGCTCGCGTGCGGGCCAGCGGCATCGCCGTGGCCGCCGTCGCCAACTTCCCACTGGGCACGGCCC
Source organism: Ilumatobacteraceae bacterium (assembly GCA_031427935.1). Lineage (GTDB taxonomy): Bacteria > Actinomycetota > Acidimicrobiia > Acidimicrobiales > Ilumatobacteraceae > JAENVT01. The sequence goes on from JANPOJ010000490.1 coordinate 5,850, forward strand.
CGCTCGCCGATGTCATCGACGAGGTCCAACAGGCCCTGGCCGACGGCGCTGACGAGATCGATGTCGTCTTCCCCTTCCGGGCCTTCCTGGCCGGCGACCACGCCACCGGCGCAGCGCTGGTGGCCGCGGTGAGTGCTGCGTGTCGCAACCATGCTCGCCCGGCGAAGCTGAAGGTCATCCTCGAGACGGGCGTGCTGCACGACGTCGCGACGATCAAGGCCGCGGCTGCCGTCGCGGTGGAGAACGGGGCTGACTTCTTGAAGACCTCGACCGGCAAACTGGAACCCGCTGCCACGCCGGAGGCAGCGCAAGCATTGCTCGAGGTCATCGACGATGCCCAGCGCAACGATCGACGGATCGGCCTGAAGGTCGCCGGCGGGGTCAAGAGCGTTGCCGAGGCCGCCGGCTATCTGGAGATGGCCGATCGGCACCTCCAACCGAACGGGGCCGAGCCGAGCAACTTCCGGTTCGGGGCCAGCGGATTGCTCAACGACATCGTTCGGGTCCTCGGCAGCGTCCACGAAGCTCAACTGTCATCGGAGTACTGATGGGTTCGAACCAGTCCGTGTTCTTGCCGCAGGAGATCATCCGCGCCAAGCGCGACGGTGGGCGCCTGACCGATGCCGAGATCACACAGTTCGTCGCTGGTCTCACCGACGGAAGCGTGGGAGACGGCCAGGCTGCCGCCTTCGCCATGGCGGTCTACTTCCAAGGCATGGACACCGCCGAGCGCGTCGCCCTCACGCGAGCCATGTCGCAATCCGGATCCACGATGCAGTGGGACCGCGCCGACCTGCACGGCCCGGTCGTCGACAAGCACTCGACCGGCGGGGTCGGCGACAAGGTCAGCCTGATGCTCGCGCCCTTGGTCGCCGCATGCGGCGCACATGTGCCGATGATCTCCGGCCGGGGCCTAGGGCACACCGGCGGGACGTTCGACAAGCTCGAGAGCATCCCCGGGTACGCCACGCGGCCCGACAACGACCTGTTCCACAAAGTCGTCGCCGAAGTCGGTTGCGCAATCATCGGTCAGACCACCGACCTGGCGCCCGCCGACGGCCGGCTCTACGCCATCCGCGACGTCACCGCGACCGTGGAATCGATCCCGCTGATCACGGCGTCGATCCTGGCGAAGAAGTTGGCCGCCGGTCTCGACGGCCTGGTGATGGACGTCACCTTCGGCAACGGCGCCTTCATGTCCGAGCTCGGTCAGGCCGAGGAGTTGGCCCGCAGCATCGTCGACGTTGCCGGCAACGCCGGGCTGAAGACGACCGCGCTGCTCACCGACATGAACCAGGTGTTGGGACGAACCGCCGGCAACTCGCTCGAGGTGCGCGAGACGATCGACTGGCTCACCGGCGCCAGCGACGACCCCCGGCTGACCGAGGTGGTGCTGGCCCTCGGCGCCGAGATGCTGCTGCTCGTGGGCCTCGCCGCGGACCTCGACGTGGCGATCAAGAACTTGGCCGCCGCACGTGCGGAGGGTGACGCTGCCGAGCGCTTCCAGCAGATGGTTGCGGCCCTGGGTGGCCCCAACGATTTGATGGAGCATCCCGACGCGTACCTGCCCGCCGCGGCCGTCACGAAGCGCATCGAGCCGGGCCGCGCCGGGTATGTGCAGTCGATCGACACCCGCGCCGTCGGGTTGGCCGTCGTCGCCCTCGGTGGCGGTCGCAGGCGAGTCAACGACCCGATCGACCACACCGTCGGCTTCAGCGATGTGGCGGGGCTCGGCGAGTACGTCGACCACGACCGACCACTCGCCATCGTGCATGCCCGAACCGAGTCCGAAGCGGCGATCGCCGCCGATGCCGTGCGTGCAGCCTGTTCGATCGACGACGCGCAGCCGACTGTCGGCCCCGTCGTCGCCTCACGGATCACGGCGTGACGTGGACCGACTCGAGTTCTACGACCGCCAGTCGGCAGGCGTGCTGCTCGGCATCAAGCTGGCAAAGTTCAACCTCACCAAACCCGTCGTGCTCGCACTGCCGCGTGGCGGCGTTCCCGTGGCCGCCAAGGTTGCCGAAGCCCTCGGTGCGCCGCTCGACGTGATCGTGGTGCGAAAGATGGGTGTGCCCAACCGACCCGAACTGGCGATGGGCGCCCTCGGCGAGGACCAGGTCGTGGTGCTGAACCACGATGTGCTGCGCCGTGCTCATGTGAGCGGCGACCAGTTACACGAGGTCGAGACGCTGGAACGGGCAGAGCTCGACCGCAGGGTGGAGCGGTTGCGCGCCGTGCGACCACGCGAATCGCTGGTCGGGCGTTCGGCGATCATCGTCGACGACGGGATCGCGACCGGCGCAACGACGCGCGCGGCGATCCGCGTCGCGCGCGCCCACGGGGCGCTCGACGTCACCGTGGCCGCACCGGTTGCGCCCCCCGACGTCGTCGAGATGCTCACCGACGTCGCTGATCGTGTCGTGTGCCTTGCCGAGCCGGACCCGTTCTGGGCCGTCGGCAGCTCCGCCACT
>JANPOJ010000491.1:0-11837 GCA_031427935.1 Ilumatobacteraceae bacterium
CTGATTTCGGGATCGACTACGAGACCTATGCGCTCGGCAGATTGGAGGATCGGTGCTTCAACATCCCGCTTCGGTGAGGGCCGCCTTCGAGGACGCCATCACCGTGTTGTTGACGACGATCGAACGGATCCAGCCCCATCAATGGGAGCTCCCGGGCCTGGGTGTGTGGACGGTGCGCGAATTGACCGCACATACGTTGCGCGGGTTCGCGTTGATCGAGCGATATCTGGCTGCCGAGCCCACCGTCGACCGGGTGATCATCGATGCCACCGAGTACTACCGCACGGCCCTCGCCGATCCGAACGTGCACACCCGTGTCGCCGAGCGCGGCCGGCAAGGCGGCGCCCAGCTGTCCGATCCCGTCGGTGAGAGCGAAGCAACCGCGCAACAAGTGCTGGCTCTGGTCGCCTCGACCGCCGATGACGACGTGGTCGAAACGGGTGTGGGTCAGATGACGTTCATCGAGTACCTGGCCACCCGTGCGGCCGAGGTCTCGTTGCACACCCTCGACCTGCAGCGAGCGACCGGGCAGCCGATGGTGCTGCGACCGGCGACCTCGTCGATGGTCGTCGCGTTGGTGGCTCAGCTCGCCGAGCCGATCACGCTGCTGTCGGCCCTGACCGGCCGCGGTGCCCTGCCCGACGACCTGAACGTGCTGCGCTGAGCCCCGTGAGCCCAACCGTCCCCCTCCCTCTGCACGGCTTGCGCGTGCTCGACCTGTCGACGGTGCTGGCCGGGCCGAACTGCGCCCGGTACCTCGCCGACTTCGGTGCCGACGTCATCAAGGTCGAGCGGCCCGACGGAGGCGACAGCCTGCGCAGGTTGGCGTGGCGCGATCCACGTGACGGCGAGGGACTGTGGTGGAAGTTGGTCAACCGGAACAAGCGCACGATCGCGCTCGACCTCAAGTCGGTCGACGACCTCGATGTCGTGCGCAGTCTGGTCACCGAAGCCGATGTGGTGATCGAGAACTTCCGTCCCGGCACGCTCGAGCGGCTCGGTCTCGGGCCCGACGTGTTGCTGGCACTCAACCCGACGCTGGTGATCACGCGGGTCACCGGGTTCGGGCAGACCGGGCCATATCGCAACCGACCAGGGTTCGCCACGATTGCCGAGTCGATGTCGGGGCTGGCAGCGATCTCCGGTGAGCCCGGCGGCCAGCCGCTGTTGCCGGCGATCGCCCTCACCGACGAGGTCACCGCGGTCGTCGCCGCGTTCGCGACGATGGTCGCGCTGCACAGCGGCGTGGGCCAGGTCGTCGATGTCAGCCTGCTCGAGAGCTTGTTCCAACTGATGGGCCCGCTGATCTCGCTGTACGAGCTGACCGGGCAGATGCAGGAACGATTGGGCTCCGGCCTGCCCTACTCGGTGCCACGCGGCACCTATCAGTGCAGCGACGGTCAGTGGATCGGCGTGTCGACGTCGAGTGATTCGGTGGCCACACGCGTGTTGAACCTGCTCGGTGTCGGCGACGACCCACGATTTGCTTCGTTCGGTGCGCGCATGGAGCACCGCTCCGCCCTCGAGGCAGTGATGACCGAGTGGTGCGCCCAACGGACGCAGGCGCAGGTGATGGAGGCGTTCACCGCGGCCGAGGCGGCGATCGGGCCGGTGATGACCATGGCCGATATCGCCCTCGATCCGCACTACGCGGCCCGCGAAGCGATCGTCGCCGTCGATGGCACCCCGATGCAAGGCCTGATCGCTCGCCTCAGCGCAACGCCCGGCGCGTTGCGTTGGCAGGGGCGTCCACTCGATGCCGACGGTGATGAGATCCGTGCCAAGGGCTGGGGAGACGGGCAATGACTGCGCCGACTGCGCCGATGGTCTACGTCGCCGGGCCGTTGTTCGACGAGGGCGAGCGGTGGTGGATCGAACGGGTGGAGCAGACGGTTGCCGCAGCCGGATTCGCGACCTTCCTGCCGCACCGCGACAACCCACCGAAGGATCAGCACAACGTTGCAGCCATCTTCGCCAACGATCGGCGTGGCATCACGGAATGCGATGCGGTGGTCGCCAACCTGAACGGGATCATCACCGACGACGGCACGGCGTGGGAGCTCGGCTTCGCCTACGCGCTCGGCAAGCCGATCATCGGGCTACACACCGATTGGCGTCGCCGGTTCGATCACGAGGTGATCAACTTGATGATCGAGTGTTCGCTGACCGTGCTGTTGCGCTCGATCGACGAACTGCCCGACGCCCTGAGGACGGTGCTACGGGCTCGGTCGAATACCGTTTGAGTGGTGAACATTCGAGAAACGATTTCTGACGACTTGGCTGCTGCGCTGGAGCTCAACAACCGCAGCGTCCCCGCCCTCAACGAGCTCGATGCCGACGAGATCGAGCGACTGCTGGGCATGGCCAGCTTGGCCCTGACGGCCGAGGTCGAGGGCGCCTTCGCCGGCTTCTGCATCACCTTTCCACCGAGGGTCGACTACGCCAGCCTGAACTACGGCTGGTTCAGCCGGAACTACGGCGACTTCGTTTACCTCGATCGAATCGCTGTCGACCCCACCTACCGACGCCTCGGAATCGGCAAGGGGTTCTACGACGAGGTCATCGGGCGATTCACCGGCGTGTTCCCTCGGCTGCTGTGCGAGGTCAACGTGCGGCCGCGCAACGAGGCGTCGTTGTTGTTCCACCACTCGATCGGCTTCCGCGAAGTTGGTCAGCAAGACACCGACGGTGGCAACAAGACGGTCAGCCTGCTGGCGCTGGCGCTGGACGAGCCGCCGCCGCCGCCCGATACCGGCATCGATGCGATCGGTCGAATCGGGCAGCCCCGGAAGGCTACGTAGCGAAAGGGGGCTGCCCAGTTCGTCGCTACCTATCGCCGCGCGGCAGACGTAGCGCGGTGGGGCGGCCTGCCTCTCGGGCTGTCACACGCTGACCGTCTCAGAGACGGTGATGCCGCGACCACCTTCGTACGTTCGGTCGTCGGAGCGCGCGCTCTCCTGAAGCGGATCCGACCGATCTTGGACTAGCGCACCCGTTCGACAACGGCGTCGACCTCGACCAACTGATCGACATAGCCGAGTAGCGCGACGCCGAGCAGGGTGGCCGGCGGCACGTTGCCGTCGAAGCACTCGGTGACCGAAACCCATGCGTCACGTAGGTTCTGCCGTGACCCGACGACATAGACCGTCAACTGGTGGATGTCATCCTTGGAGAACCCGTGATGGGCGATCAGCGTGAACAGGTTCTCCAGGCACTGCGTCGCCTGAGCAACGGGGTCACCGTGGCCGACCAGTTGTGACTCGGCATCGCGAGGAACTTGTCCGGCGACGTACAGCCGGTCGCCAACGCGATCTGCGTAGCGGTAGTTCGGGGTCTGTGCCAGACCGGCGCCCAACTCGCCCTCGTTCATCGTCGACTCCATGCGGCCGACGCTACTCGTGGGCCGGTGCCGCGATCTTGGGAGTTACGACGATCACAGCGATGGGAACGACCGCGAACAGCGCCAGCCCGCCGAGACTGGCTGCGATGTCGCCGGAGGCCAGGCCGTCGGTGTTGAAGATGTGGTACGTCAGGTGCGGGATGCCATACAGCAATGACGCTGCCGCGGCGGCGATGATGGTCGGTCGCGACAGCGTGACGATGGCGATGATCAACACCGCGGCCAGGCCGAGGTTCAGACCACCGACATCGCGCACGAGGTGTTCGTTGTACGGGCCGTCGACGCTCACCCAGGCGCGTCCCAATCCGGGGAAGTGGTCGTAGAAGGATCGTGGTGCGAACTGCGCCCACAACCCGATCTCGAGCGACACCAGGGCGAGGTAACCGAGAGCGATCCTGAGCCATCTCCGGTACGTCATCGGAGCTCCTTCCAACGATCGACGCAATGATTCGTCGGTGCCCATGTTGACACTTCGCGAAGGTGCTGCGACGAGATGCGGTGCGATCGGGCAAGGCTGTTGACGACGTCGCCGCCCGCGCGCTCGACCACGGCGGGAACGGGTCGAAGCTTCGACCGGCCGACCAACTCGGCCAGCGCGTCGCAGTGTGCTGAGCGTCGCACCGGTTCCGGTTCCGCCACGTTGTACGCGCCGGCCGGTACGGCGAGCGCTGCGACCACAGCCGCGGCCGCATCGTCGATGTGGATGAACGACATGTACCCGTCGATCGGGCCGACGAGCGTGAACAGCCCGTGCTTGGCGGCGCTGGCGGCGCTCTCGGTGTGTGCGCTGTCGGGCGCCATGAACATCGCGAAGCGCAGCACGACCCCGACGCCACCCGCGGCCGTCACGCCGGCCGCCGCGGACTCGGCGGCTGCGACGCTGTCGTTGCCCCAGTAGTAGAGGCGTTCGCACTGCTCGTCGATCCAGTCGTCGCCGCGGTCGATGTACGGGAACGTGATCGACTCCTGGATCATCCGATCGACGCCTGCGTCGACGGCTGCGCCGGCAATCGCCGCGGAAGCCTCCCGCCGAAGCGAATCGTTGACACGCCATGCTGATCGTCGAAGGGCGGACGGCCCGGTCGGGATGTGGGTCGCCAGATGGGCGACGGTGTCGAAACCGACGAGCGCGGCCCGCATCGCTCGGCGATCGAACAGATCGATCTCGACGGGCGTTGCCCCGCTGGCGCGTGCCGCCGCCGCCTTTGCCTCCGATCGCACGACGGCGGTCACCGTATGACCCGCCTCGACAAGTCGCGGCAAGACCCTGCGACCCAGCACCCCGGTCGACCCCGTGACCAACACACGCTGACCCATCACAGCACCTCCTGGAACCACTCGATCGCCTTGGCGATCTGCTTCGGATTGACGCTCGTCGCCAGTTCACCGTTGATGTCGGCGATGGTGACGGCTTGCAGCTCCGCCCGCCAGGCGTCCTCGGCCCGCCACATCGCCCTGGCAATGCCGCACGGCCGCACGTACTTCGGCGTGGCAACGGCGCTCGGGCCTTGCTGGCGGATCTCGGTGCAGCGGAACGCCGGCTCGGCGCCTTCGAGGGCCAGGACGACGTCGAGCAAGGTGATCTCCCTCGCCGGCCGCGCCAGGCGGTAGCCGCCGCGGCGTCCGGCGACCGCGTCGACGATGCCGGCCTGCGAGAGCTTTTGGAGCTGCTTGACGAGATATGGGGCAGGCAGGCCATGGAACTCCGCCAGCCGCGCACCCGAGATCGTGGCTGCAGGCGGAAGTTCGCCCAGCACGGTGCAGCAATGCACGGCCCATTCGACGCCTTCGCTCAACTTCATATACGGATATTAAATATCCGTATTTAATCCGTCAAGTGGAACTGGATACTCTCCCGGGATGGAGACGTTGGAGAACGAGATCGATCGAGTTGCTGCGGAGACCGAGTTCTCCGGGGTGGTGCGCGTCGATCGCGGCGATGACATCGAGTTCGCCAAGGCGTACGGCCTGGCTCACCGCGGCCAGCAGGTCGCCAACACCGTCGACACGCAGTTCGCCATCGCCAGTGCCGTGAAGGGCATCACCGCACTGACGATCGTGAGCATGATCGTCGACGGTCTGCTCGAGTTGTCGACGCCCGCGCGAGCGGTCCTCGGCAGCGACCTTGCGTTGATCAGCGATGCCGTCACGGTCGAGCACCTGCTGGCGCACCGGTCGGGCATCGGCGACTATCTCGACGAGGACACCGAGCTCGACTTCAATGACTACCTGATGCCGGTTCCGGTGCATCGACTCGTCACGACCGAGGACTATCTCGTGGCGCTCGACGGCCACCCTGCCAAGTTCGAGCCGGGCGCAGAGTTCTCGTACTGCAACGGCGGCTTCGTGGTCCTCGCATTGATTGCCGAGCGAGCCAGCGGGGTTCCGTTCCACGATCTGGTGAATCAACGCGTCTGTCAGCCCGCCGGCATGGGCGACACCGCGTTCCTTCGTTCCGACGAACTTCCGGGTCGTGCTGCGCTCGGCTACCTCGACATGGAGGGTGTCTCGCGCAGCAACGTGTTCCACCTCCCGGTGCGCGGCACCGGTGACGGTGGCATCTACACCACGGTTGCCGACTACCGGTCGTTGTGGTCGGCGTTCTTCGCCGGTCGGATCGTGCCTGCCGACTGGGTGACGCAGATGGTGGAACCGCGCAGCGTCGTATCGGAACGCGAGCGATACGGCCTCGGTTTCTGGCTTGCCGGCTCCGGCGAGGCGGCGCGCCTCGAGGGTTACGACGCCGGGGTGTCGTTTCGCAGTTGGCACCACCCGTCGTCGCGGCTGACCCACACCGTCGTCTCCAACACCACGGATGGGGCGTGGCCGATCACTCGCCTGCTCTACGAACGCCTCTCGTGAGCGCCTACGGCGCGGGAAGGAAATCGACGAGCAGCGCAGAAACCTGGTCGGGTGCTTCGAGTTGCATCCAGTGGCCGGCGTCCTCGATGCGCTCGTAGCGCCACGAGCCATCGACGAAGCGCTGCGAGCCGGTCATCCCGGCCTCGTCGAGGGCGAAGTCGCCGGAGCTCCACACGCCCATCGTCGGCGCCTGCACCTGCGGGAACACCAGTGACGGCTCGACCCATGTCCGCGGATGCACGTTGGCGCGGTACCAGTTGAGCGCTGCCGTCAATGCCCCTGGACGGGCCAGGTCGACGGCAACCTGATCCATGTCGGGATGGTTCGCCCAGGCGCGCATGTTGGCGAAGTCGTCGGCCGAGAGCCATTGCTCGGCGATGCCCTCGAACTGGAACAGCAGCATGTACCACGACTTCTGGCGCTGCACGTCGCCGACATCGCGGAACGCGGAGGGATGGCCCACCGACAGCGCCACCAGGTGATCGACTCGATCGGCGACGAACGCACCCATCGCCCAGGCGAGCGCGGCGCCCCAGTCGTGCCCGACCACGTGGGCGCGTTGCACGCCGAGCGAGTCGAGGATCCCCAAGACGTCGCCGGCGATGTTGAGGATCCCGTAGTCGTCGACGCCCTCGGGCTTCGACGAGTCGCCGAAGCCGCGGAGATCGGGGACGATCACGCGATAGCCGGCCTCCACCAGAACGGGAACCTGGTTGCGCCACAGCGCATGGGAGTCGGGAAAACCGTGCAGCAGCAAGACAGCGGGGCCGTCGCCTTCGTCTTGCACGGCAAACGTCAGATCGCCGAGAGCGATGTGCTTCATGTGTGGGTCCTTTCTCAGGCGCCGACGAGGGTGAGCAGTTCGGCCCGGTCCGGCCCGGGCAATGGCGTCGGGTCGGCCAGCTCGAGCGCACGCTCGGCGACGCCGGGGCGCGACAGCACGTTGACGCCGCGATCGAGCAGCGACACGATGTCCATGAAGCCGCGCAGCAGATCGGGGTCCTTCGTGATTGAGCTCTCCAGCGCCTTGGCGAGCAGCCAACCGGGATCGTCGGTCTCGTACGGCCGGCCCTCGATCGTTGCGTCGATCTCTGCCAGCCGGTGTCGGTCGAACGCCAGGGTGTCGGCGAACATCGGCTCGACGACTTCGTTGGTCACGTCGTTCCATCGCAGCGCCAACGCGCGCGGGTCGTCGAGCGGCACGTCACGAAGCACAGATCGCAGGGCGGCCGCGTGCGTGATCCCGATGGAGATGCCACGACCGAGCGATGGGTTGGTGCACGCCCACGCGTCGGCGAGCGCAACCACCCCGGTGGCGACCGGCGCACCGTCGACCACATAGTTCCGTTGACGATCCTCGATCTTGGCCATCAGCTTCACGTCGGTGATCGGCTCGGCGTCGATCCAGTGGGCGACGAGCGGGAACGCACTGACGACCTTCTCCCAACAGCTGATCTCCGTCATGCCGCGCAGCGCAGCGTCTTTCGAACTGGTGATCACGCCGACCCCCCACGTTCCGTTGTCGGCAGGCAGGGTGAGCACCGACACCGAGCCGTACGGCTGCAGCAGGCCGCCGAAGGCGGGTGGGATCGAACCGTCGGCAGAGCGGAAGTGGCGGCCGTAGTACACGAACCCGCAGTCCTCGATCATCTCGTTCGGGCCTGGCGATCCGGCATCGCGCAACCACGTCGGCATGGCCGACCTCCGGCCGCCCGCGTCGACGACGAGGTCTGCAGGAATCTCTTCGCCATCCTCGGTGCGTATGCCGGTGACGTGCACGATGCCGTCAATCGCCGCGCCGGTCAGCACGCCTGCCACACCGACACCGCGGCGGATCGTGACCCCGGGTGTCGCCGCGCCCATCGCAGCCACGACCGATTCGCCGACCGGGCGACGGGCGGTGACCGTATCGAAGCGCGAGTCGCCGTCACGCCAGCCGCCGGTCATCTCGTCGGGGATCCCGACCAGGGGGTTCATCTTCAACGCCCCGGCGGCGACCATCGCCTCGGTCAGGCCGGGCAGCTCGGTGTCGGCGACCTCGCGGAACTTGGCGAGGAAGAAGTGCAGCATGCGGAACTGGTTGACCCCGCGTCGATCCCACTCGTCCCACGCCGTGTCGGGAGGTGGTGGTGGCGTCGGGTCACGCTCGAGCACGGTCACCTCGTGGCCGTCGTTGGCGAGCATCATCGCGGCACACGTGCCGACGATCCCGCCACCCACAAATACGATTCGCCCCACGACGATCCCCTCTCAGCTGACTCGACAGCTTTCCTGCGCACCCTAACCTCGGGCGCAACCGCTCATTCGATGCACCGGCCCGCCGAGATCACCGTCAGTAGATGGTCTGACGCACGCGCGCTGGGTACGCGGCGTCGTACGCCTTGCCGTCGAACTCGCCAGCAGTGATTGCTTCCATGATGTCGCCGACCGATGGGAGCTCGGACTGCTCGCGGTGACGCGCCGGGTCCCACAGGTGCGACCGGATCAGCGCCTTCGGACACTGGGTGTAGACCGAGGTCGTGGTCACGATGATCACCGTGGTCGGCAACTTGCCGTCCATCGAAAACGACTCGCGCAACGCCTGATCCGTGGAGATCTCCGCCGTGCCGTTGACCCGCAATGTCACCCCGACACCGGGTACGAGGAAGAGCAGGCCGATCCGAGGGTCGCCGACCAGGTTGCGAAGCGTGTCGAGCCGATTGTTGCCGCGACGGTCGGCCATCAGCAGTGTCCGCTCGTCGACGACACGGATGAAGCCCGGAGGGTCGCCGCGTGGCGAGCAGTCGACACCACCGGGACCTGACGTTGCCACGACGACGAACGGTGACGCCTCGATGTAGGCGCAATGCAGTTCGGTGAGGTGATCGATCTCCTTGGTGATCGACGTCGGCACCGGTGCGTCGTACAGCACTTCCAGGTCGGCAAGCGTGCGAATGCTGGTCATCGCCACACAGTACCGGTCGCCCTGGAAGCAGAGCTCAGTCGTTTCCGGGTGCCTCGATGCGGAAACGATGACCATCGGGATCCTGGATCACCATCACCTTCGTGCCCAATGGGTGTCGTGGAATCCCAGTTGTGCGTCTCCACGTAGAGGTGGCCGAACCCGTTGGTGGTCATGACTTGTCCTTTCGAGTGGGCAGTGGCTGGCATGGGCAACCAAGCGTCAGCGACGGTCCTCCAGGAAGCGGAACCGATCGCGGACGTCGGCGACCCGCTCGGCGCTGATCTCGGCCAACAGGATGCTCTCGGTCTGCGAGGCACTGGCCAAGATCTCGCCGAGCGGGTCGATGATGCGCGAATCGCCACAGTACGCAAGCCCGTTGCCGCTGCCGACCCGGTTGCAACCGACGACGTAGGCCATGTTCTCGATCGCCCGTGCTTGCAGCAGCGCCATCCACGGCAGCCGTCGAGCTTCGGGCCAGTTGGCCGGCACCAGATACACATCGGTGTCGTCGGCCCGCTGCCAGAACTCGTCGGCGAACCGGAGGTCGTAGCAGACGAACAACGTGACCCGCAGCCCCTCGACATCGACGGTCACGAACTGATCGCCGGCTCGGAAGTGCTTGGTCTCGCCGCCGTAGGTGAACGGGTGGATCTTGCGGTAGCGGTGCTGCGTGCCGTCGGGTGCGACGAGCACCAGTGTGTTGTACGGGCGCTGGTCGTCGGCGGGTGCGTCGGCGGCGATCTCCGGGCACGACCCGCCGATCCAGACACCGTGGAGGCGGGCCTGCTCGCTGAGGAACTGCGACGACGGCCCGCCCTCGGGCTCGCCGAGATCGTCCCGATCGGTGGCGAAGCCGGTGGAGAACGTCTCGCTGAGCAGGATCAGGCGGGCACCCGCCGCGGCTGCGCCAGCGATCAGCGGCGCGAGATGGGCGAAGTTGGCCTCGCGGTCACACCAGGCGATGTCGTGTTGGATTGCCGCGACGCGCATCGTGGCAGATTACCCGGTGGCCAGTTTGGCCAGTCGCTCGGCGGCCTCGTCGAGCACCTCCATGCGCTTGCAGAACGCGAATCGCACGAGGTGTCGCCCCTCGTGCCGGTTGGCGTAGAAGACCTCGTTGGGGATCGCCACGACGCCACAGCGCCCAGGCAGCGAACGACAGAAGGCCATCCCATCGCCGTCGGGTTGCACGGGGCGGATGTCGACCGTCACGAAGTACGTCCCGAACGTCGGGTAGACCGTGAACCCGGCAGCGTGCAGACCCGGCAGCAGGCGGTCGCGCTTGGCTTGCATGTCGGCCGCGAACTCGGTGAAGAACGAGTCCGGCAGGCCGAGACCGACCGCGATCGCTGGCTGGAACGGCGCCCCGCTGACGTACGTGAGGAACTGCTTCGCGGTACGCGCCGCGGCGAGCAACGCGGGTGGCGCGCAGATCCACCCGATCTTCCAGCCCGTCGTGTTGAAGGTCTTGCCGCCACTCGAGATCACGAGCGTGCGTTCGCGCATGCCGGGAAATGTGGCAAGGGGTGTGTGCACGGCGCCGTCGAAGACCAAGTGCTCGTACACCTCGTCGGTGATCACGATGAGGTCGTGCTCGATCGCCAGGTCGGCGATCAGTTGCAACTCATCGGTGCCGAGCACATGCCCCGTCGGGTTGTGCGGGCTGTTGATCAGCAACAGCTTGGTCTTCGGAGTGATCGCGGCGCGAAGCTCGTCGGGATCGAAGAGGTAGTCGGGCGGGCGAAGCGTGACCGGTTTGGCCACCGCGCCCGCCAGCGCGATGCACGCCTGGTAGCTGTCGTACATCGGCTCGAACAGCACGACCTCGTCACCGGTGTCGAGCAGACCCAGCAGCGCGCCGGCCAACGCCTCGGTCGCTCCCGTGGTGACGAACACCTCTGAGTCGGCGTCGTAATCGAGGCCGTAGAACCGTCGCTGATGCGCGGCGATGGCCTCGCGCAACACCGCCATGCCAGGGCCCGGCGGGTACTGGTTGACGCCACTGCTGATCGCCGCGATCGCGGCATCGAGCACTTCGCGTGGGCCATCGGTGTCGGGGAAGCCCTGACCGAGGTTGACGCTGCCCGTCGACATGGCGAGCGAGCTCATCTCGGCGAAGATCGTGGTGCCGAAGCCCTGGAGCTTGGCGGTGAGGTAGGGAAGGCGCGCAGACGACACGCCCGCGAGCGTAGGTCGTGTCAGGCGACGGTGATGGTGCCGTGCATCGACGAGTGGATGTTGCAGTGGATCTTGTACGTACCCGCTGCGGGGATCGTCAGCGGCGCCGTGCCACCGGCCGGAACCTGCACGTTGAACGTGCCGCCGTCGTCGGTGACGGTGTGGCCGACGCTGTCGTTGTTGGTGATCGTGAACTCGGTGCCTGCGGTGACGGACGCGGCCGAGAACGTGTTGCCGGAGATGGTCAGCCCGGCGCCGGCCGGTGCTGCGGCCGTGGTGCCGCCTGGGGCCGCTGCGGCTGGCGCGTTGGTCGAGCTGCTCTTGCTGTCGCTGCTGCACCCTGCCGCAGTCAATGCCATCAAGCAGGCACCTGCGATAGCGAGGCGTACTTTGGTCTGAGTCATGTTCTCTCTCCGTTCTTACTGTTGAAACTCTGTGAGGTGTTCTGGCCCG
>JANPOJ010000492.1:0-2445 GCA_031427935.1 Ilumatobacteraceae bacterium
GTGGCCTGGCGATCGCCGACCAAGCCCTTCCATGTCACCTCGGCCGCGTCGATGGGCAGCTTTGGCAGCCCGCCCAACGAGACGCTGAGCTGCGTGACGGTGCCCTCGGTGCGGCTGGGAAGTTGGCCGGCAGCGCGTAGCGCCGGGCCCGCCGACGTCCACGACGACCAGGTTGCGTTGAGGTCGGCCTCCACATCGCCAGAGGGTGGCGGTGGGCGGAAGTGCTCGATCGTGCCTGCATCGCGGCCTTCGGCGTAGAGGTCGAAGATCTCGTCGGCGAAGCGCACGGTGCGCTTGGCGTCGGTCTCGGTGAACCGATATGGCCCGATGGCGTACATCTGTTCAGGCTAGGTCAGGCACCGTAGGCTGGCGGGGTGACCGCCGTCGAAGCTGACCCTTTCGCCGATCTGCGCCTGACGGAGTGGACGTCGTGCGGCGGGTGCGCCGCCAAGTGGGGTGCAGCGTTGTTGACCGACATGGTGCGCGACATGCCCGCCGGCGTCGACCCGTCGCTGCTCGTGGGTCTGGCGCCGTTCGACGATGCGGCGATCTACGAGATGGCGCCGGGTATCGCGCTCGTCAGCACCACCGATTTCTTCCCGCCGCTGGTCGATCATCCCAGCGACTTCGGGGCGATCGCCGCGGCCAACGCGTGTAGCGACGTGTTCGCGATGGGTGGCCGGGTGGCGATCGCCGTCAACATCGCTGCGTTCCCCGAGCACTTCCCGCGCGAGGCGATCGTGGCGATCTTCGATGCCGCAGCCGCGGTCGTCGCCGAAGCCGGGGGCACGATCGCCGGGGGCCACACCATCCGCAACCCCGAGCCGATCTTCGGCCTGGCCGTGCAAGGTGTGGTGGATCCGGCCAAGGTGTTCCGCAAGGGTGGCGGCCGACCGGGCGATGTGTTGGTGCTCAGCAAGCCGCTCGGCACCGGGCTGGCGCTGGCCGGCGGTTCGGCCACCGACAAGACCGCGGCGATTGCCGGCATGCGCCGCCTGAACCGCACGGCCTCGGAGGAGTTGCAGTCGCTGGGCAGCGCGGTGCACGCCGCCACCGATGTGACTGGATGCGGCTTGGCGGGGCATGGTTGGGAGATGGCCGAGCGCGGTGGTGTGCAGGTGCTGATCGACACCGGCGGATTGCGTACGTACCCCGGTGCGCTCGACGCTGCGGAGCGCGGCGTGCGCACCGGTGGCGACCCGCGCAACCGCGACTACGTCGCCGGCCACATGCGGTCGACGGCCTCCGCAGCTGGCGAGGCACTGTGCATGGATCCGCAGACGTCGGGCGGGTTGCTGGCCGCGGTCGATCCGGCGGCGGTGTCGTCGCTCTCCGAGATGTGGTGGCGGGTCGGCGAGGTCGCCGCCGGTGATCCGATCATCGTGTTGCGCTGATGGGTGGCCGGGCTCCGACGCGCTCGATCGAGAAGGAGTTGTGGGCTGCGGGTCACGACGTGATCGTCGGCATCGACGAGGTCGGCCGCGGTGCATGGGCCGGGCCGTTGATGGTCGGCGCGGCCGTGCTGCCGCGCGAGCGGCGGGTCAACGGCGTGCGCGATTCGAAGGTGCTCACCGAATCGGGTCGTGAGTTCCTGTTCGACCGCATTGCCGCGTGGTGCGATGCGTGGGCCGTGGGCGGCGCTTCGCAGGAGGAGTGCGACGAACTGGGCATGGCCGAGGCGCAGCGGCTGGCGACGCGCCGGGCGCTGGCCGCGTTGGGCGTCACGCCCGATGCCGCGGTGGTCGACGGCAAGTGGAACTTCGTCGGTGGCGGGGTGGCCCATGTCGAGATGCGCGTGAAGGCCGACCTGCACTGCCTGTCGGTGGCCGCGGCGTCGATCCTTGCCAAAGTGACGCGCGACCGCATCATGCGCGAGCAGGCCGAGCACTACCCGCAATGGAGCTTCGACTCCAACAAGGGCTACCCGTGCCCGGTGCACAAGGCCGCATTGCAGGCGTACGGGCCCTCGGCGATCCATCGGCGCACGTGGGTGTTCATGGACCACTACGTGCCATGGCCGGGTGTGCCGCGCCGCATCATCGCCGAGCAGCCGACGCTGTTTTAGAACATGAGCTCGGTTGACGTAGCGATCGTCGGTGGCGGGCTTGCCGGTCTGCGCTGTGCCGAGGCGTTGCGCGCGGACGGTCTCGATGTCGTCGTGCTGGAGGCCCGCGACCGTGTCGGTGGGCGTGTGTTCAGCCACCGGTTCGGCGACGGCCAGACGTGTGAACGTGGCGCGGAGTTCATCGATTCGAACCATGCCGAGGTCCTGGCGCTGGCGGCCCGGCTCGGGCTGACGCTGACCGACCGCTCCGCCGACCTCGACCCTGCGGCGACGCTGATCGATGCCGGTGGGCGTGCCGTACCGATGTCCATGCATGCTTCCATCCAGCCCGACATGGCCCGGTGGCTAGAAGCTGTCGCTGCGGTGGGTGATGACGACGC
>JANPOJ010000493.1:0-2291 GCA_031427935.1 Ilumatobacteraceae bacterium
ACGACACCGAAGTGGATGACGACGCCACCGAAGTCGACAACGAATCCAGCGACAACAGCGGCTCGGGCAGCAACAGCGGCCACGGTGGCGGCGACGACAGCGGCGGCAACGACAGCGACGACTGAGCCCAACCTGCTCAAATACGGTCGGTGAAGACCGACTGGAACCCGGTGCTCCGTGCGGAGTTCGACAAGCCGTACTGGAAGGAACTGCAACGGTTTGTGGCGGGCGAGCGAGCCCGCCACACCGTCTTTCCCCCAGAGGATCAGGTCTTCGCTGCACTGCACCTGACGCCCTACGAGAGCACACGGGTCGTGTTGCTCGGCCAGGATCCGTACCACGGACCTCGCCAGGCACACGGCCTGTGCTTTTCGGTGCAGGACGGCGTGCAACTGCCGCCGTCGCTGGTCAACATCTACACCGAACTGCGCGACGACCTCGGAATCGAGACACCGACGCACGGCAACCTCGAGTCGTGGGCCCGCCAGGGCGTGCTGATGCTCAACACCAGCCTCACCGTTCGATCGGGGGCCGCAGCGTCGCACCAGGGCAAGGGGTGGGAGGTCTTCACCGACGAGGTCTTGCGCACCGTCAACAGCAAGCCGCACCGCGTGGTGTTCATCTTGTGGGGCGCCCACGCCCGCAAGAAGAAGGCGCTGATCGACACCTCGCAGCACACGGTGATCGAATCCGCGCATCCTTCGCCGCTCAGCGCCTACAACGGCTTCTTCGGCAGCAAACCGTTCAGCCGCACCAACCAGGCCCTGGAAGCCGCCGGCCTCGCCCCGATCGACTGGCGCCTCCCGCCGTAACATCCCCGAATGTCTAACCCCGGGTCGGGCGCGATTCGGGTACTAGTGATTCGGTTTTCGCGCCCGCGGCGGCGGCTTGGGCGCGAAAACCAAAATTGCCGTTCCGTGTGTTCTTTCAGTACCGGTTTCGCGCCCGACGGGGTCGTGTGGGAACGGTCAGCCGGCAGGGCTTGGGTAGTCGCCGGGGGCTTCGCCCGCGGGCGGCGAGGTGTAGATCGCCACGGCGCCAGTGGGGTCGAACATCTTGTCGGCGGTCGGCCACTCGCCGGGCAGGTACCGCTGCCCGCCGTCGACGAACTGATACATGCCGACGCCGTCCTTGCGGATCTCGTCGGGTCCGGTCGCGGTGGGGTCCCACCAGATGGCCGTGGCGTCGTCGACGCCGGAGTGGTCGGTCTTGTTGGCTGCCCAATAGCCCTTGTCGCCGTACGACAAGAACGGTTGGCTGATCGCCAGTCCGTCGGAGGTGCCGGGCAAGCCAAATGCGGCGTCGCGGAAGGTTTCCGGCGTGAGATTGGGTCCGACCGCTTGCACGACTGCGAAGAACAGCGCCGGGTTCGGTTGGATGACGCCGATGGATCCGTCAGCGGGCGGATCGACACCCGTGAACCACTTGTAGATGAAGAAAGGCCCGATCTGGTTCGTGGGTGTGCGGGCGGCAAGTTGCGTCACGCCGAAGGCGTGCTTCCACTGCTCCTGGTCGTACGTCCGGGCGAACGCGGACACGTCGACCAGCGTGCTGGCAGCCACGATCCACTCCGGGAAGTACTCCTGTGCCGTCGCCTCCTTGGTGAAGTCGCGCGGCGCCACCGGGTCGCCGTTGAACACGATCGTCGTGACCCCGGCCGCCTTCATCTTCGTGATCACCTGCGTCGCCGTCGCTTGGATCGTGGCCGGGTCGAGTTGGTAGGCGACGACCTCGGCGAACGGCGAGCCGACAGTTTGCATGCCGGCGGCGAACGAGTCGGCGAGATCCTTCGCAGCCCCGCTGTTCTCCAGGTACAGCAAGCCGAGTTTGCGGGGTTGATCCTTCACGGCATCGCCGCCGTGGCTGGCGTTCTTGCCGATGATCTGCTTGGTCAAGAACTCGACGACATGTCGTTGCTTTTGCAACGGGCTGCCATCGAGGCCCCACACGTATGGATCGCGGTCGTCGTAGAAAGAAGCGGGTTGGCCGGGCGTGCAGCCGATGCAGACCACCTGGTGGGCCGCAAGCTCGTCGGCGAAGGCGCTCGTCAACGCGGGCCCGCCGAACACGGCGAAGGGCTTGTACTGCAACGCGATCTGGGCGGCGTCGGCGCGTGCCGCAACCTCGTCGATCGCCGTACCGGTTCCCTCGAACGTGATCAGGTTGACCTTGCGGCCGTACAACTCGAAGTAGGTCTCGTAGTAACGGATCAGTTCCTTCATCGTCGCGAACTGATCACCGTTGGTGTCGTCGACCTTGATCGCATCGGTGATGTAGGCGATGATCGGGTC
>JANPOJ010000494.1:0-11609 GCA_031427935.1 Ilumatobacteraceae bacterium
CTTTGGTAATTAAAAAAGTAAAACCGAGCCTCATTCAATGCGCTGAAACCTATGCAAAAGTAGGCATGGGTGTCGCCGATGCTTTTATCAATTGTTGGAAATGGAAATACCAGTTTTTTACGGAAAGAACGCGCCAGGCACGTGTTCGGTGGCCACGGTGAGGCCCGATTCGAGTTGAGTGATCCGCAAATCGGTCAACGAACCGAACGCTTCAATCAGCGATGGCGACGCGGGCCGCGGTTGCGGGCACCGCCGCGGTCGTCACGACGTGGGCCGCGATCGCCACGATCGCCACCGCGGTCTGCAGCACCACCGCCGGCTTCGCCGCCGGGGCCGAGGTCGCCGAGCTCGCCGGCGAGCTCTGCGTCGAACGCATCGTCGAAGCTGACGGCAACCGGACGGTCGCCGGCGGCCACGGGATCACCCGAACCGGTCGAACCAGTCGAACCAGTCGAACCAGTCGAAGCTGCAGGTGCCGCAGGAGCGGAGCCACCGTCGCTGTTGGGGAACGGGTTCCATGAGGCACCGGGGGTCAGGCTGACCTTGCCCTTCTCGTCGATCTCCTCGACGATCACCTCGATCTCCTGGCCGAGCGTCAGCACGTCTTCGACGTTGTTGATCCGCTTGCCCTTGCCGAGCTTGGAGATGTGCACCAACCCGTCGCGGCCGGGGAGGATGTTGACGAACGCACCGAACTTGGTGACGTTGACCACCCTGCCCATGTAGGTCGCACCGACGTCGGCCTTCGGCGGATCGACGATGGCGAGGATGCGAGCTTTCGCTTCCTCCATCTTCGAGGCCTCGACTGCGCCGATCGTGACGATGCCAACCGAACCATCGTCGTCGACTGCGATGTCGGCGCCGGTCTCTTGCTGGATCGTGTTGATGACCTTGCCCTTCGGCCCGATGACCTCACCGATCTTGTCCATGGGAATGGTGATCGAGATGATCTTCGGTGCGGTGGCGGCGACTTCGGCGCGGGGCTCGGCGATGCAAGCGTTCATGTTCGCCAGGATCGCGGTACGAGCTTCCTTCGCCTGATCGAGCGCGGCAGCCAGCACGTCGGCGGGGATGCCTTCGATCTTGGTGTCGAGCTGCAGGGCCGTGACGAACTCCGACGTTCCGGCGACCTTGAAGTCCATGTCGCCGAACGCGTCCTCGGCACCGAGGATGTCGGTGAGGGTCGTGTACTTGCCTTCGGCGTAGACCAGACCCATGGCGATACCGGCGACGGCAGCCTTGATCGGCACGCCGGCGTCCATCAGTGCCAGCGAACCCGAGCAGACCGACGCCATCGACGTCGAGCCGTTCGAGGCCAGCACTTCGGCCACGAGGCGCAGTGTGTAGCTGAACTCCTCCTGGCTCGGCAGCACCGGAATCAGCGCACGGGCGGCGAGCGCACCGTGACCGATCTCGCGACGCTTGGGGGAACCGACACGACCGGTCTCACCGTTGGCCCACGGGGCCATGTTGTAGTGGAACAAGAAGTACTTGTGGGTCTCCGGGCTGAGTGTGTCCATCAGCTGGTTCATGCGCGGCATGGCCATGGTGACGACGTTCATCACCTGGGTCTCGCCACGCTGGAACAGGCCGGTGCCGTGCGCCGTCGGCAGCACGGTGACCTCGCTGCTGAGCGGCCGCAGGTCACGAGGACCACGGCCGTCGATGCGCAGACCCTCGTCGACGATCCGCTTGCGGACAGCCTTCTTGGTGAGGCTGCGAACAGCTTCTTTCACTTCGCGCTCGCGACCGGCGAACTCTGCACCTTCACCGCACAGCTTCTCGATGGCCTCAGCAGCAGCAGCGTCGGTGGCGGCATTACGATCGGCCTTGGCGCTGATGGTGATGGCCTTGGCCACACCTTCGCCGGCGATTGCGGAAACGGCGTCGAACACGTCCTGGCTGTAGTCGAGCTGCGGGATGTACGTCATCGGCACGATGGGGCCATGCGTTGCGATCACCGAAGCGACGAGCTGACGCTGCAGCGCGATCGACTCCTTGATGTAGACCTTGCAGGCCTCGAGACCGCCGGCGAGAACCTTCTCGTCGACCTTCGGGGCACCGGCTGCGTAGTACTCCATGCTCTTGGGCGTGCCGCCGGCTTCGACCATCATGATCGCCACTTCGCCGCTGTCGAGCTGACGCCCGGCGACGACCAGTTCGAACGTGCTGGCTTCGCCCTCTTCGTAGGTGGGGTGAGGGATCCACTCGCCGGTCTGGCTGTGGGCGATGCGTACCGCACCGATCGGGCCGTCGAACGGGATGCCCGAGATCATCAGCGACGCCGATGCGGCGTTGATGCTGAGCACGTCGTGCGGGTTGGCCATGTCGGCACCCATGACGGTGAGCACGACCTGGGTCTCGTTGCGGAACCCCACCGGGAAGGCGGGGCGCAACGGGCGGTCGGTCAAGCGGCAGGTGAGGATGGCATCCTCGGTGGGCCGGCCTTCACGACGGAAGAACGAACCAGGCACCTTGCCGGCTGCGTACGCACGCTCTTCGACGTCGATCGTCAGGGGGAAGAAGTCCGTTCCCGGACGCACGTCCTTGGCGGCGTTGGCGGTGGCCAGCACCACAGTGCGGCCAATGCTGGCCAACACTGCGCCCTGGCTCTGTTGGGCCAATTTCCCGGTCTCGAAGGACAGGGACTTGTCAGTACCCGATACTGGGCCTGACACTCGAATGGCGTCTGCCATTGCGAGCTCCTTTCAGTTGTCGACACACATCCTGTGTGCCGTTGAAGGAGCAGCGGGGCCGGTTCCCAGTCGGCAACCCCGCCGTTTTGGCGGAGCTCCCGACTGACAACCGACTCGGTGGGCTGCTCGTGTATGTGACAAGGGCCGAGCCATGAGGCCCGGCCCAAGATGTTTGCTGCTAGCGGCGCAGACCGTTCTTCTGAACGATCTGGCGATAGCGCTCGACGTCGATGTTTCGAGCGTAATCGAGCATTCGACGACGTCGGCCGACCAGCATCAACAGACCACGACGACTGTGGTGGTCCTTCTTGTGATTCTTCAGATGCTCGGTGAGCTGGTTGATCCGGGAGGTGAGCAGTGCTATCTGCACTTCCGGGGAACCGGTGTCGCTGTCGTGCACTTTGTGCGCGTTGATCGTGTCCTGTTTGGACATGTCGATGCCTTCCTTGGGTTGGAGGTCGCGTCCCGATTCGAAGAATTGGCACGCATCACGCCAGAGGGTGAGCCCTGACGGACCTGCCCATGATAGCGCCAGAGGGTTCAAATGCCCCGCATGCCTACACTCGGGCGAATGTTCACCGGGATTGTCGAGGAAATGGGCACGGTGCGGAGCTACGAGACCGTCGACACCGATTGGGGAGAAGGCGTCCGCATCAGCTTCGCCGCTCGGAAGGTACTGGAGGGTTCGTTTCTCGGCGCGTCGATCTCCGTCAACGGCTGCTGTCTGACGCTGGTCGATCGCGGCAACGACGAAGGTGGCGACTGGTGGGCCACCGACATAAGCGCCGAAACCCTGCAACGCACGTCGTTGGACGGCCTGCGCCCGGGTGATCGGGTCAATCTCGAACGGCCCCTGGCCCTCGGCGACCGTCTTGGCGGTCACCTCGTGTTGGGCCATGTGGATTGCACCGGCGAAATCGTCGCCGCCGCGCCCGATCTGGTCGTGCGCCTACCGATCGAACAGATGCGATACGTCGTCGAGAAGGGGTCGATCGCAGTCGACGGGATCAGCCTGACCGCGTTCGACCTGACGGACGAGACCTTTCGCGTTGCCGTGATCCCGCACACGGCCGAGGTCACCACATTGGGTGTACGCGGGCCGGGAGCGGTCGTGAACATCGAGCTCGACATCCTCGCCAAGCATGTCGAGCGGCTGCTGGAGCCATATCGACCATGACCAGCGCCGTCTCGTTGCGGGGATTGCGCAAGTCGTTCGGAGCCCTCGAAACCATTTCGTCGATCGATCTCGAGATCGATCACGGCTCGTTCGTCAGCGTGATCGGGCCATCCGGTTGCGGCAAGTCCACGCTGCTGCGCGTGGTCGCCGGCCTCGAGCCGGCCACCTCGGGGCACGTGCTGGTCAACGGCGAGCCGGCCGCAGAAGCGCGGCGCCACAAGCGGGTGGCCATGGTGCCGCAACATCCCGGCCTGCTGCCGTGGCGGACCGTCGGAGCCAATGCCCGCCTGCTGCTCGACGTGAACCGACGGGCCAACGGATCGACGACCACCGACCCGATGCAACTGCTCGAGCGGGTCGGCCTGGGATCGTTCCTCGATGCACGTCCACACCAGCTCAGCGGAGGCATGCAACAGCGAGTCGCCCTGGTTCGCGCCCTCGCCCTGGGTGCGCCGTTGTTGGCGATGGACGAACCGCTCGCTGCACTCGACGAGATCACTCGAGCCGAGATGCGCGGGCTGATCAATCAACTGGTGGAGGGTCGCGGTGTGACCACGATCTTCGTCACGCACTCCATCAGCGAGGCGGTGGCGCTGAGCGACCGAGTGTTGGTCACCTCACCGCGACCCGCCCGGATCGTGGCAGACATCGAGGTGGATCTCCGACGACCACGCCCTGACGATGTCGACGACGATCCGCGCTTCTTTCAGCTCTGCACCCGAGTTCGACATGCGTTGCTCGAAGGAGCCAACCAGTGAACCGCGTCCGCTACCTCGCGCCGATCGTCGGCTTGGCCGTGTTCTTCGGGGCGTGGGAGGCGCTGGTGCGCGCCTTCGGCATCCGACCCTTCGTGCTGGCGACGCCGAGCCGGGTGATCCAGTACATGGGCAGATTTCCCGACGATTACTTCAGGGCGGCACTGCTCACGATGCGCCACGCCACGATCGGCTTCGCCATTGCGGTAGTGGTCGCCTTGGTGCTCGGTGCGGCAATGGCGTCGTCGAGGTTCTTCGAATACGCGACGCAGCCAGTGTTGACCCTGATCGCCGTCACGCCGTTCGCCGCGTACATCGCTTCGATCAAAGTCGGTCTCGGCAGCTTCTCCGAGAAGCCGGTCATCTTCATCGTTGCGCTCGTCACGTTGCCGGCGTTTGCCTTTGCCGCTGCCGACGGCATGCGCGGCGCCGACCCGTGGAGCCGGGAGCTGTTGGCCTCGGTCGACGCGTCGCGGTGGGAGGTCGTGTGGCACCTGCGACTTCCTTCGGCGCTACCAGCTTTGTTCACCGCAGCGAAGTACAACACCGGGCTGGCCCTGATCGTTGCGTACCTCGCCGAGGGCGGCGCGGGAGGGCTCGGTGCAATCGGTGCGCGGGCCAGCGCTGGCAACCAGGGCGACCGCTTGTGGGCGGCGATCTTCTCGATGGCGATTCTGGGAACCATCAGCCTGGTGTTGCTGAACCTGTTGCAGCGTGCCGTGATGGGGTGGCATGCATCACAGCGCTCGCAGGGCGCCTGAACAGGTACGGTGCAGACGATGGCCGACCTCGACGACCTCCGCTCGCGAATCGATCAACTCGACGGCGCCCTGATCGCGATCATCGCTGAGCGACTTGCCGTCTGCCGTCAGGTCGCCGACGTGAAGGCAGGCTCCAACACACCGATCATCCAGCCGGCACGGGTGCGCGACGTGGTCGTGACCCGACGACAAGAGGCGATCGAAGCCGGCATCGATCCAGACTTCGCCGAGCAACTGTTCCGCGTGTTGCTCACCGAAACGCACCGCATCGAGGTCGCCGGCCACCGCCCGGATGCAGCGCCCGAGAAGCCGGCGGCCACGGGCGAGTCCCACAGCGGCCTCGACACCGTGGCCACCCGCCTCGACCACATCGTGATCGCCGTCGACGACTTCGAACTGGCGACCTCCACGCTGACAACCAGGTTCGGGTTCCGCGAGGTGCCCATGGCAGGTGTCGCCCGGGCCGGGATCTGCACGCTGACCGCAGGCGGAGTCACCCTGGTGCTGGTCGGCCCGCAAGCCTCCCCCAGCGTTGCCGCCTACCTGGAACGGCACGGCCAAGGTGTGCAACACGTGGCCATCGAGGTGTTGAACGCCGCGTTCGCCCGAGTTTCGCTGGCCGACGCCGGCGCGCCGCTGCTGACCGAAGTCCTGGTCGACGCCGACGGCCACGAGCAGTTCTTCGCGGTGACCGAGCCGGCGGCAGGCATCCAGCTGGGCTTCATCTCCCGCACCGGGCACCGGGTCGGTGTCGGGGCCGACAACGTGCTGGCTCTGTTCGACGCCATCCAGACAACGTCGCCATGAACCGCCTCGCGATAGGCTGACCAAACGCATGACCGTAGGGGCGCTCCGCGAGTTTCTCGCAACGCGACAGTTGCCCGTTGTGCACTGGCAACAACCCGATCCCTCATTGCAAAGGACACGCACATGTCGTTTCGACGCGCTGCACTCTTCTCTCTAGTCCCGTTCACCCTGCTCGCTGCGTGTAGCAGCGACTCGACCAGCCCGGCCTCGAGCGCGCCCCCCGGCAGCAGTGCCGCCGTCGCCAACACCACCGTGCCTGCCGCGCCGGGCACCACCGCTGCTCCGCCCGACACGGTTCCGGCGATCTCGCAGGTCGCCGCCGATGCCCCGTTCCCGGCCGATCGCTGCGAGGCCAACAAGAAGGCCGGCACCATCAACTACCTCTCGAGCTTCGACTTCGCTGCCTCGGCATCGATCGTCGACGTGCTCGTCGCCAAGCAGAAGGGGTACTTCGACGACATGTGCCTCGACGTCAACGTGAAGGCCAGCTTCTCGACCGACAACTACCCGCTGATCGCCGCCAACGAAGCCCAGTTCTCGTCGGGTGGCTCCTTCAGCGAGGTCGTCGACTACGCCGGTCGCAACGATGCCGGGTTCGTCAGCCTGGCGGTCGAGGGTCGCACCGGGATCGATGCGCTGATCGTGAAGGACGGGCAGAGCACCGAACTGGCTGACCTGAAGGGCAAGACCATCGGGGTGAAAGGGGCGATCACCCCCTCTGTCGCAGCGATGCTGAAGAAGGCCGGGCTCACCGAGGGCACCGACTACCAGACAGCGCTGCTCGACGGCTTCGACCCCAAGGTGCACATCGCCATTCCCGAGATCGTCGGCTTCCCCGGCTTCAAGAGCAACGAACCATTGCAGCTCACCGCGGCAGGCATCCCGTTCAAGCTCTACGACCCGGCCGACTACGGCATTCCCGGCAGCTTCGGCGTGATCTACACCAACTCGACGTTCCTCAGTGATTTCCCCACGGCGTCGGAGGATTTCATGCGCGCCGCGATGAAGGGGTTGGCGGACGCGTTGGCCGACCCCAAGGGCGCCGCCGACATCGCCGTCGGCATGATCAACGCCAACGGCAACGCCCTGTTCTTGTCACCCGAAGGGGAGGTCGCCCGTTGGGGTGTCGAGACCAAGTTGATCAGCGACTCGACCGCCAGCGACCTGCCGATCGGCGTGCCCGACACCAAGCTGCTCGAGAACGAGGTCAACACCTACGCCGACATCGGCTTGTTCGACGGCCAGGTGCCCGACATCACCACGCTGGTCAACACCACGTTGGTCGCCGGCCTGTACGACGCCGACACCAAGGTCATCTGGCCGAAGGCGTAAACCTAGGAACCGAGTTCAGCCAACTTCGAAGGTGGCTGGCGCGCCGTCGGGGGCGAGCGACTCCACCGACTGCAGTGCGTCGCCGTGGTCATCGAATGCTTGAACCACTCCAGAGGTTGGGATTGATGCAGACGGCCACCATGCGGCAAAGCGCCCGTCGGTGACAAAGGCAGTCGTGGTCTCGACGCCGACACCAGTGAACGTGACAGTGTTTGCGCCAGAGGGGGCGATCCCAGCGATGATCGTGAACTCCCTACCGTCGTCGAACGTAACGCCGAAGCGCGAGGTCAGTGCCATCTCACCGTCAGGCACCGCAAAACCGGGCGACCTCAGGTAGACCAGTGGCGTTCCTGTGAGGGTGCCGTCCAGGGCTGGTTGACAGCAAGCACGTTGTCGTTTCTTGAGCGTTCGTGAACACTGCGACGCCGCCCGTTCCGCGAAAGTCGACGGTCGCCAGGCTCAGGGACTCCGTCGCTGGAGATGTCGAGGCCGACGGCTGCCCGTTCGTTTGCTCGCTCGGTGTGTTGTTAGGGCGAGGGATCCAGAACGAGCCGTGCGAACCGACTGGAGTGGCGCCGAGCCCGGCGGCGCACGCTTGACGCGCTCGCGTTTCGTCCCCAGCGCTCACGGCCCGAGGAGTCGGGCTCCACGCAGACAGCGATTTCGGTGTACTGCCCAGACTCAACGCAACCGTGACCGTCGCCGTCGACAGCAAGAGGATGCCAGAAACTGCGTAGGGATTCGGGCGGCGTGGGCTGAGTCCGCCGATGGTGCGGCCGAAGCTGACTCCTCGGAACTCGTCGCGCAGGCGGCGGATGGCTGCTTCGTCGTCAAGGTCGACACTCATCTGCTTGCTCCTTCATTGTTGTCAGCGACTGGATCAGCTGGCGATTGGATCTGGTCAAGCACCGCGCGTAGCGCCGCGAGCCCGCGGCGCAGGTGAGTGCCGACGGTGCCAGCATCGATGCCGAGTTCGTTGGCGGTCTGTTCTGCGGACAAGCCAAAAGGGCTCGCAACGCGACCACCTCGCGTTGGCGCTCGGGCAGGTTCCGCACGGCAGCTAAGAGCGCCGGATCTACGATGTCGACAACGCCGACCGGCTCGCGCCGCTGTCGCACGCGTTGCATTCGCTGCGATGAACGCCACCGATCACGATGAAGGTTCAGAGCTGTTCGCACGATCCAGGCTTCCGGTGACGGATGTGTCGCTATTTCGTCTCACTTGGTCAGGGCACGGGTGAACGCAAGAACCTGGCAACGCAGGGCGCGAAATGGGCCGCCGGCGCCCATGTCGGTGCCAGCGGTCCCGGTTCCTCACGCACCTCCCCCTGGATCCCCGTTGCTGCTCGCTGGCCGGGAGGTCTGTCTAGGAGCGGAGCGCGACGCGGGCGTGTTCGACGTCGTGCTTCAACTGGGTGATCAGCGCATCGATGCCGTTGAACTTGCGCTCGCTGCGCAAGAAGTTGGTGAAGCGAACCTCGGCACGCTCGCCGTAGATGTCACCCTCGAAATCGAGCAGGTGCGCTTCGAGCAACGAGTGATCCGCGTGCTCGTAGAACGTCGGGCGCCGGCCGAGGTTCAGCGCGCACGGATGGACGTCGCCGTTCGGGCGTTCGTACCACCCGGCATACACGCCGTCGGCAGGCACGCAGACCGCGTTGGGTACTTCGACATTGGCCGTCGGGAACCCGAGCAGGCGACCACGCTGGTCTCCGATCACGACCACCCCGCGAGCCTCGAAGGGCCGGCCGAGGAGGTCGGCGGCAAGCTCGACCTGCCCACCAGCAAGCGCACGGCGGATGGCCGTCGAACTGATCGACTCGTCGACGCCGTCGGTGCGCTGCACGAGCTCCATCGGCTGCACCTCGAAGTGCCCCTCCACACCGAGCTTGCGCAGCAACTCGACGTTGCCCTCGCGCCCCCGGCCGAAATGAAAATCCTCGCCGATCACCACGATCGATGTATCGAGGCACTCGATCATCACTCGACGAACGAAGTGGGCGGGCTCTTCGCGCGACTGCGCCTCGTCGAAGTGGATCACGATGGTCGCGTCGACACCGGTCGCGGCGAGCAGCTCGAGCTTCTGGTCGAGGTCGGTCAACAGCTTCGGTGCAGATTCGGGGCGGACGACCGAGGCGGGATGGCGATCGAAGGTCATCACCGCCGACCTGGCGCCGGAGGCTGCGGCCAGCTGGCGCACGGCCTCGATGATGGCCAGGTGGCCGCGATGAACGCCGTCGTACGCACCGATGGTCAACACGGTGCGCTCGCCCTTCCACGGAGGCGTGTCGAGGTTCGTGACGAGCTGCACGAGTTGGGACGCTATCCCCGCTGGCCGCACGCCGAGAAGTCGCTCACGCGATGACAACCGCCGGCTTGGCCGCAGCGCCGAACAACTCGTACACCGCGAGCAGCGAACCCCCCTCGTCGACCACTGCCCACGGGCCGTCGCCGGCAAAGCGGTCGAGCACGCGGCCGTGGCGGACCATGTCTGCAGCAGCGGCGTCGACGGTCACCCGTGGGTAGTCGCGCAACGCGTCGACCGGCGCGATGAGCTCGCACTGATCAGGCGGCAACGCCTCGAGCTCAGTGAAGCTGCCGACAGCCGTGCGCCGCAGGTCGCGTAGGTGTGCACCGCCACCGAGCAACCGGCCGAGGTCATCGGCCAAGGTGCGGATGTAGGTCCCCGCCGAGCACCGCACCTCGATCCGCAAGACCAACGGGTCGTCGGTGTCGTTCACCACGAACGAGTAGACCGTGACGGGCCGAGGCTGCCGTTCGACCTCGATCCCCTCGCGTGCCAGCTCGTGCAGCCGCCTGCCGTCGACATGCACCGCGCTGACCATCGGGGGGATCTGCATGATCGGCCCGGTGAGGTGCTGTGCCGCAGCTGCTCGGGCCATGTCGCCCGTGACCGCCGACATGTCGAACGTTCCCGTCACCTCGCCACTGGCATCGAGAGTCGACGTCGCGGTTCCTAGCACCACCTCGGCGGTGTAGGTCTTGCCGAGGGCCGTCAGGAACCGCAGCAGCCGCGTGGCCTTGCCGACGCCGACCAGCAACACTCCAGTGGCGTCGGGGTCGAGGGTGCCGGCATGACCGACCTGGCGCTCGTCGAACCGCTTGCGCAACATTCCGACGACATCGTGACTGGTGACTCCCGCAGGTTTGTCGACCACGGCCAACCCATGCGTGGTTGGCGGCTTACGTCGCGCCATCTGTCTCGGCGTCGGGTGGTCGCTCGGGCATCGTCGCCTTGTCGTGCAGGATGCGCTCGATGCGCTCTGCCGCGCGGATCGTCTCGTCTGGCCTGAACGACAGGATCGGGGTCTTCTTGGCGCGCACCTCTCGACCGACCGAGGATTGCAGGCGAACTCGATGGCTGGCCAGGGCGGCCAGGATGTCGGCGTCGCCGTCTTCGCCCAGCAACGAGTCGAAGTAGACGATGGCCCGGTTCATCTCCGAGTCGACATCGATCGAGGTGATGGTCACCATGTCGAGCCGCTCGTCGTCGATGCGCGTGAGGGCTTCGGCGATCACCTCGCGCAACGACTGGTTCAACCGCGCTGTGCGCGGGTAGCGATGCTGGGTCGGTGCTGCCGCACGTCGCGGTCTGCTCACGACAACCACGTCCTCTCCTCGTCGAGTACTGCGATTTCGGGGAACGACCAGACGAATCGGCTGACCTGGTCGATCACCTCGGTCGTGTGCTGCTGGCTGTTGCTGACTGCCGCAAAGCCGAGTTGGGCACGCTGCCACAGGTTCTCGTCGCCCACCTCGGCCGCAGCGACGTGGAAGCGGTGACGCGCACCATCGACGATCGAGCGGATCACGCCGCGCTTGTCCTTCAACGACTGGGCGTGGGCGATGTGCAGGTCGACCTCCAGGGCCAGCACGAACATGGTGCTCACCCTATCCAGCAACACCCCCGGGTCGATCCAGGGTTAGTCGAAGACCGGCTTGGCCCGGTTCGAGCGCTTGAGCTCGGCCATGCCGCTGGTCGTGGCCACGATCTCGACGGCGTCCCACAACCGCAACGCCGCGTCGCCGCGCGGGATCGAGGCGATCACCGGCCCGAAGAA
>JANPOJ010000495.1:0-2235 GCA_031427935.1 Ilumatobacteraceae bacterium
GCCAGCATCAGGGTGACGAGCGCGAGATACAGTCCACTGACCCGCAGCGCCGGCAGACCGATGAACACACCGATGACCGAAGCGACCAGACCACCGATGATCAGCAGCACCGGGAACGGCAGCGTCGTGGCGAATGCCAACCGCATGGTCACCCAGCAGCCGATGCCGTACGAGGCGACCTGGCCGAGCGAGACCAAGCCGACCCGGCCGTAGAGCAGCCCGGCGCTGGCCGCCACGATGGAATACACCGCCATCTGGGTGAAGTTGGCCACCCAGAACGAGTCGAAGAACCCGGGAAGCGCAAACAGGGCGAGGACGAGCACAGCGACGACGACGATCGGCTCGAACAACCGGTTCGACACCACGCGAGCGATTGCCGGCTTGCGGGCCACTTCCGGCGGAGCACTGACGACGGCAGTCATCGCATCTCCCGTCCGGACAAGATGACGGTGCGCTTGCGGCTGATCCACACGATCGCCGCGACCGAGACCACGTACGGCGTCGTGCTCTGGAAGTCGTGCAAGAACTGGAGCTTCCCGTCGAACGGGGTCAGCACCGACTGCAGCACACCGATCACGAGACTGGCGACGAACGTGATCGGCAGGGATCGGAACTGACCGACGATCGCCCCACCCAACGCGCCGATCACGAACCAGGTCAGCGTGCCTTGATCGATGCTGTTGAAGAACGACGGCAGCAGCAAGAACACGCAGCCGCAGATGACTCCCGAGCCGAGCCAGGCCAGCGCCTCGACGCGGCGAACCGGGACTCCGAGCAACGATGAGACGTCACGGTCGTTGGCGATCGCCCGCATGGCCGTGCCGGTGGCGGTCGTCTTCAGGAACACACTGACGACCACGACCACCACGACGGCGAACACCAACGCAATGATCTGGGTCGAGGTGACCACCGCGCCACCCACCCTGAAGAGCTTGGTTGGCAGCACCAGTGAGCGCGGCTTGGACGTGTCCCAACGCTCCTTCATGATTCCGAGCAGGAACAGCGCAACGCCGACCATGCCGAGCGACTTGACGAGCGGATCGCGCCGAGCAAGCTTTGGCGCGATCCACATGCCGTATAACAGGGTCAGCCCAGCGCACACCGCGACCAGCGCGGGGTACGCCAGGATGCGCCAACCGACTGCATGTGGGTTGGGGTGCTTCAGGCTCCCGCCGAGCAGTGACCAAGCGACATGCGCGCCCATGCAGCCAATGGCGCCGAACGCCAAGTTGACCACTCCGGTGGTCCGGTACAGGACGACAAGTCCTGTACCGGTCACCGCATACATGGCCCCGAAGGCCAGGCCCGAAACGATGTAGGGCCACAATTCACCAAGACCTGGCATATCGAGGTTTCTTCCTTATGTGTCTTGTTATGTCGTCCGGATGTGACCGATCAGGGCGTGTTCAGGCCTTGGTCTTTCTCGGCAGCGCGGACTGCGGTGAGGATGGGCTCGACCTCGGCGATCGAGAAGCAATCCTTGTCGAGCACCATCGTGCCGTTGTCACTAGGGACCACGTTGTAGTCGAAGTTGTTCGGCACGTTGCCGGCAGGCAGAGCACCGAAGTACCACGGCTTGCAGACGATGTGGGTGTCGAAGTTCTTGATGGCCTTGATGGCTGCGTTCACCTTGGCCGGATCATCGACGTCTGCCGCTGGCAGGTCCATGAGCGTCTTGACGATGATGCGTCCGATCATGAAGCCCATCTGCTGGAAGCTGCCCAACGGTGCGTCCGGGTTGTACTTCGCCGAGACCGTGCGGTACAGCTCCATCTCCGGGCGAGGATCGTCGAGCAGGCTGAGTTCGGCGTTGACGTTGAGCTTGTTGGCCCACGCCGGTCCGAGTGCTGCAGCAACAGAGTTGTCATTGAGCGGTGTCGACGAGCCCCAGATGACCTTGTCGATCAGGCCCAGCTTCTCGGCTGCCTTCAAGATCTTCAAGCCTTCCGGCGGCGTGTAGTTCAACACGATCGCGCCACCTTCGCCGGCCTTGGCGACCGCGTCTTGCACGGCACCGTCAGCGTCCTCGATTGGCGGCGGGATCTGGATGTCGACGTACTTGAGACCATTGGCCTCCGCGTAGAGCTTCACGAGCGAGTTGTTGGAGTCCGACGTCGCGGTCTTGTTGGTCATCGTGACCATCGTGCCCTTGGCGCCCTTTTCGACGACGATCTGGGCAGCACCCAGCGCGCTGTAGCCGGGGCCCATGTTGGCGGCGGCGATGTTCGGCGAGCC
>JANPOJ010000496.1:0-7730 GCA_031427935.1 Ilumatobacteraceae bacterium
CATGTAGAACGCCCCCGGTGACACGCGGGTGGTGGCGTCGTACTCGCGGACGAGCAGTGACGTGATGAGGAAGCCCGAGAGGGTGAAGAACATCGATACACCGAAGTAACCACCGTGCATCCAGGAGATGCCACCGTGGAACAACAGGACCATCGTCACCGCGACGGCGCGCACGCCGTCCAGCGCTGGCTGGTAGGCCAGCCGCGTCGTCGCCCCAGAACGAACCATGTCGGAGAATACTAGGTTCACGCGGGATCCGGGCGCGCAGGCGGATGTACGCGACGACCCACACGTCGTCGGGCGCGATAACACGCTTGCGATTGCCAAAATCGCGCCCGACGAGCCTGGTTGGGCGCGAAAAATACGCCTGAGGATACCGAAATCGCGCCCAACGAGCCTCGGCGGCGCGTCAGCCTCGGGTGGCGGCGATCAGGGGTGCGTAGGAGGAGGGATCGATGCGCGCATCGATCAGTCGCGGCCGATCCCAGCCGCCGGCCAGCAGCGAAGTGACATCGGCGGCGGTGGTCGCGACCGCGGCATCGAGGCCCATCGCCGATGCAACCTGGGCGTAGTCGACCGGGGCGAACCGCACCGCCGCGCTGCCACCTTGCCCGGGCTTCTGCTTGACCTCGATCAGGCTCAACGCAGCGTCGTCGAACACGACCACCGTGACCGGCAATCGAAGGCGAGCCAACGTCTCCAGCTCGGCGAGCGTCATGGCCAGGCCGCCGTCGCCGACCATGCACACGACCGGGCGACCGGGTCGCGCCAGGGCAGCAGCGATGGCCGCGGGGAGTGCAAAGCCCATCGTCGCCAACCCGTTGGAGATCAGGAGTTGCAGCGGCGCGGTCGCGGGCCAGAACGGCATGATGGCCAAGAAGTGCGCACCGGCGTCGACCGTGGCGATCGCATCTCGGGGCGCGGCCGCGACGACCGCAGCGGCCAACTCCAGCGGACCGAAGTTCCCCATCGCGGTGCCGGCCAACGCGGTGCGCGCCACGGCCAGGGCGAGCGCGCCGGAATCCGCTGCCCAACCTGTGCATGCCGTTGTCACCACTCGGTCGAGCATGGTCCCCAACGCGCCGAGCACCTCGACATCGATCGGGGCAAGCGTGGCGCACGCTGGTGCCTCCGACACCGCTATCACGGGCACGTCGTAGCGCCACGCGGTCGGCATCGGCTCGACCTGATCGAATCCGATGGTGAGGATGAGGTCCGACTCAAACAGCAAGGGCGCCTCGATGAGACCACTGGTGAACAGCCCGGCGAGTTGCGGGTGTCCCTCGGGAAGAACCCCGATCGCCTGGTAGGTCAGCAGCACCGGGCAGCCCAGCCGCTCGATCGCGGCTCGGACCGCGCCTGGCGAAGTGACTGCCTCCACTCCGACGATTGCCACCGGACGGTCGGCGGCGCGGACCATCGTCGCGGCCAGGTCGACGACATCGTCAGTCGATTGCGATGGCGTGACCGCCGCAGGCGCAACCATCTCATGACCGGTCGGGTCGTAGTCGAGGTGCACCGCTCCGGCCGGCCGCGTGCCGGCCAGGTCGAGCGCGGCGCGCACCGCCTCCGCGGCGCGCGGTGATTCAGCCAGACGGCCACTCCACTTCGTCACGGCCCCCATCAACTGCTGCTGGTCGAACCGTTGGTGCGCGAACCGCTCGCGCTGCGCGCTGGGCACGCAGTCGGTGACGACCAGCAGCGGGAAACGATCGAGTGTTGCCTGGGCAGCGCCGTTCGCCGCGCACGCCACACCCGGCCCACGAGTGGCGATCGCGAGACCGGGTCGACCGGTCAGCACGCCGTACGTCGCGGCCATGATGCAGGCCGTCGTCTCACCATGGGACAGCACGAATCGAAGGCCGGCGTCGACCGCCGCGCCGACGACCTCGAGGTTCGGTCCACCGCCGGGAAAGCCGAACACGACGTCGGCCCCGCGCTCGCGCACACCCTCCGCCAGGATCTTCGCCAACCCGTCGCTCATGCGGATCGGACGTTATTCGACCGACACGCCGCGCGACGACCATCCACGCACAACTCCTCATAGGCTGCGGCCGCATTGTTCGGCGCCGGCCTCCGTCTGGAAACCCTGATGCCGACGCAGCGCCTCGAAGATGCGTTCCTCGACCTGCTCGCCGCCGGCGACGCCAACCCCATCGCGGTGCTGTCATGATCGCTCTGATCCGCACCGAGTTCACCAAGGCCGCGGTCAGGACACGCTCGCTGGTCATCGCCCTCCTCCTGATCGGGCTCCCCACGTTGATCGTTGTTGCCATCAACGCTCGCAGCGATCGCCTGCGTCGAGACGAAGGTGACGGTTTGTTCCGTCTCGCCTCGCAGAGCGGGTTGCTGGTTCCGGCCGCGGTGCTCAGCGCGACCAGTGGCCTGTTGCTGATCATCATCGCCGGTACGTTCGCGGGCGACTCGGTTGCCAGCGATGCCAGCTGGGGGAACCTGCGCTACCTGCTGATGCGACCGGTCTCGCGGATGCGTCTGCTGCTGGCCAAGACGCTCGTCGCCGGCGTGCTTCAAACCTGGTGCCGGGAGGGCGTGGACTGAAGGATCCTTCAGCTTCCTTCAGGGAGGCGTCAACGTGACAGGGCCACCATGAGCATGTACAACTTCGGAAAGGAAGACCAGACATGTTCCCCGAACACGATCCGAGTGTCGGCAACGAGCCTTCGTCGTGGCCCGCTCCTGCCGGCTCATCATCCCGCTTTGAAAATGCCACCACCCTCGAAGAGGAGGGCGAGTTCGATGATGAGCCCGACCTCGACCATGTGCCCCGCACTCCCCGTTCCGGCCGGCGACGGCTGGCACTCGCCGCGCTCGCTGTCGTTGCGATCGCCGGCGGCACTGCAGGCGGCGCGATCGCCGGTCGCCAATCGCAGCCGGCAGCGGCCCCGCAGACGACGACCGGCAACTTCAACACCGCATCGGTCGGCACCTCGACGTCGGGAGCCTCCGCGCCCGACAAGCAAGACGTCTCGGCGCTGATCAGTGCGGCATTGCCCGGCGTGGTCAGCATCAGCGTCGAACTGAACGGCGGCCAGGCGGCCGGCACCGGCTTCATCATCAGCACCGATGGTCAGATCGCGACCAACGCCCACGTCGTCGCCGACGCAACGAAGATCGACGTGAAGTTCGCCGACGGCTCGACGGCGCCCGCCAAGGTGCTGGGCGTCGACCGCACCGACGACCTCGCCGTCGTGAAGGTCGACAAGGCCGGCCTCACCGCCTTGCCCCTCGGCAAGTCGTCGAACCTTCGCATCGGCGAGCCGGTCGTCGCCATCGGCAACGCGCTCGACCTCACCGGCGGGCCGACCGCCACTGAGGGCATCGTGTCGGCGCTCGACCGCACCATCGACACCAACGACGGCGAGCACCTGACCCATCTGCTGCAGACAGACGCGGCGATCAACCCGGGCAACTCCGGAGGTCCGCTGCTGACACTCGACGGCGAGGTCGTCGGCATCAACTCCGCCGGCTCGCAGGACGCCCAGAACATCGGGTTCGCGATCGCCATCGACACCGCTCAGCCGATCATCACGCAGCTGCAACAGGGCAAGACCATCACCAAGGCGTACCTCGGCGTGACCACGACGCCAGTCGATGCGACCGTCGCAGCAAAGAGTGGCCTCGACATCGATCACGGCCTGCTGATCGTCGACGTCGCTGGGGAGTCAGCGGCCTCGAGCGCCGGCCTCCAGCCCGGTGATGTGATCGTGTCGATCAACGGCACCGCAACCGACGACAGCTCCACCCTGGGCGATGTCATCCGCACCACGGGCGCCGGCAATGTCGTTCACCTCAAGATCGACCGCAGGGGCAAGGCGATCGACCTCGATGCGACCCTGTCGACGCACGCAGCATGACGGCTAGTCCAGCGCGACGGGTGCACTCGCATCGGTGAGTGAGCCGGTGTGACCGAGCAAGGCACCTCCAGCCGCACACGCTCCCAGCGTGACCAACAGCGCCATCATCACCGCCGCGCCCTGCGCGGCGGTGAGCTGTTTCGTGGCAAGCCCGATCGAGACCACGGCCGCGGGAACGCCGAGTTGCGCGGAACCGACCAATCCCATGGCGACCGGTAGTCGCCACACGATTGCGGCAGTGAGGTGGATCGCGATCGCGACACCGGCGATCGACGCCGCCAACCCGAGCGACCGGGATGAGTGCAACAGGGCACGGAGATCGATCTGTGCACCGAGGTGGACGAAGAACAGCGGGATCGCAAACCCCTCGCCGATCCCTACCAGCTGCTGGGCGACACGCCGCGGTTCACCGAGCAGTGCGACCACGGTGCCGACGGCAAACCCGGCGATGAGGATCGACGTGCCGAACCGGGTGGCCAGCCACGCACACGTGAACAGGGCGAGCAGCGAGACCCGCAGATCGAGACCCCACCCGCGCTGAGCTGACAGCAATCGCATTCGCTGAACCGCCTTGCGATCACGGGCGAATCGAGCCAGCAACAGCATGGTCACTCCCGCCAACACGACCAGCGCGCCACCGCCGATCACGCGCCAGATGTGGCCGGTCGCCAGCACCACGGGCAGGGCCAGCACCGTCACCACGTCGGCGATAGCGACCCACGCCATCACAACCAGGGTCACGCGATCCGACCTGCCGAGGCCCTGCAGCACGGGGAGAGCCACGGCGCCAGAACTCGTGGCCAGCAACACCGCGAGGATCGCCGGACGATCGAGGCCGACCGACGGCGCCAGGAGCATCCCGGCGATCACGGCCAACGCTGCGACCGTGGCGGCCACTGCCAACCCGGCGCCCAGCGCCGAGCGCAGATGTCGATCGCGCACCGGGAGATGCGTGCCGACGACGAACATCAGCAACGCAAACCCGATCGAAGCCAATCCCGTCAGCAGTTGGTCGCTCGGATCCACCCACTTGAGACCGCTGCGCCCGATCACCACGCCGGCGGCGATCTCGCCGACGATCATCGGCGGTCCGAAGCGGTGCAACGATGCCAACAACGGGCCGATCAGACCAGCCGCCAGGACGATGGCCAGTGGACCAAAGCTCATGCGTCGGTTGTCCGCAGGGGAAACCAGGCACGGAACTCCGCACCCGTGTCGACCGGAGCAGCGATGATCGAACCGCCGAGTGCGCTCATGATCGATCGAACGATCGCCAAACCCAACCCGCTCCCGCCGATGTCGAGCGAACGTGCTTCGTCCAGCCTCATGAACGGCTCGAAGATCCGCTCGAGGTCGCCCGACGGCACAGCCGGCCCGTCGTTGGCGACGGTCAGGGTCACACCATTCGTCTCCTGCGTCACCAGAACGCCGATGTTCGCCGCAGCATGCCGTTCGGCGTTGTCGAACAGGTTGCGCAGCACGCGTACGACTGCGTCGGGATCGGCCGCGATCTCGGACGACATCAGGTGAGTGTGATACGCGACGCCTCGATCAGGACGCCGCAAGGCGACCTCGGCGGCAATGACTGCGGGTAGATCGATCGGCACCGCCGCAGACGCCTGCATCGAACGCGATCGGGTCAGCATCCGCAGGTCTCGAGTGAGCTCCTCCAACCGGGCAACCTCGATCAACGAGTCCTCGGCAACCTTCGACCACTCGGCGCGGTCCGGGTAGGCCAGCCCGACCTCGAGCTCGGTGCGGATCGTCGACAGCGGGCTTCGCAACTCGTGCGACGCTGCCGCGGCGAAGAGCTGTTGACGGCTCGCCGCCTCCTCGAGTCGATCAAGCATGCGATTCAACGTCAGGCCCAACTTGGCGATCTCATCGTCGCTCGAGCTGGCGTGGACGCGGCCGGAGAGATCGGCCGCCTCGATGCGATCGACCTCGGCACGCATCGAGTCGACCGGGGCAAGTGCCCGGGCGACGACGCGTGAGATCAACCACGCCGCCAGCGCAACCTGCAACGGCAGGCCGATGAACAGCGCGTTGCGCAGGTAGCGCTCGGCTCGATCGGCGGCATCCAAGGAGGTGACCGCGTAGATGGTCAACTGCCCGACCCCCGTGTCGACCGTGCGGGCCACGACCCGGTACTCCTGCCCGGGCACGCCGCCGATGGCCTTCCCGTCGACGGTCGCGGTCGAGTCGTGACCGACCGCCGGTGCCGCGATCACGTCGAGCCGGGTCGTGTCGGCCAGGCCGAGGGTCACCGCGACCACCTGGCCGGCGGCGTCGACCACCTGAACCTGGCCGACCTCGCGGCCGGTCGCCGGCAGCACACGCGTCAGCAAGCCGTCGGCGATCTGGGTCTGGACCTCATCGACCCGATCGACAAGCAGCGAGCGAGCGTCGGAGCTCAAGGCGCGACGCAGTAGTCCGGCCGCGGCCAACGCGCCGACCACCAGCGCGACCGCGAGAACCAGGGACGCGCCGATCGTGGCGCGGGATCGGACTGACGAGCGCCACTTAGCGCGCACGCGCGCCCATCCGGTAGCCGGCACCGCGCACCGTCTCGATCGCCGAGGACCCCAGCTTCCGGCGCAGCGCGGAGACATGCACCTCGACCACGTTGTCGCCTCCGTCGAAGGCGAAGTCCCACACGTGCTCGAGGATCTCCGACTTGGGCACGACTTCCCCCTCGCGGCGCATCAGGTACTCGACCACCGAGAACTCGCGCGGTGTCAGTTCGACCGGCTCGCCATTCACCGTGCAAGTCCTGGCCGCAACATCGAGGTCCAGTCCACCCACCCGCAGCACCGGTGGGCGCGTCGTCGCGCCACGACGCAACAGGGCCCGAAGGCGCGCCACCAGGACCACATACGAGAACGGCTTCGACAAGAAGTCGTCGGCGCCGGTATCGAGCGCTTCGGCCTCGTCGAGCTCGCCGTCCTTCGCCGTCAGCATCAGCACCGGCGTCCAGATCTCCTTGGCCCGAAGCTCGGCACACACCTTGTAGCCGTTCAGCCCGGGCAGCATCACATCGAGCACGATGGCGTCGTATGGCTGCTCGGTGGCCAGCCACAATCCATCGGTTCCACTGCTGGCAACATCGACCGCGAAGCCTTCGGCTTCGAGGCCGCGCTTGAGCGCGGCGGCCTGACGTACCTCGTCTTCAACCACGAGCACACGCATGCGATCAGTCTCACACGTGCGAGCTGAAGACGCCTTCAGCCATCTTCAGCAACCACCAAGCTGCCCCAGTGCACACTGACGACGGTTCACCAGCCGACCGCAGGAAAGGAAGTCAACGATGATCACCACCAGTCTCCTCCCCAACGGTGACGTCCTGGTCACGTTCATGATCGACGACGAGCGGCCCGTCTCCGTCGTCGGCGACTTCAACGGCTGGGATCCGAGCCGCGACCCATTCGTCGAAGAACTCGACGGCCGTCGCTATGTCACCGTGTCTGTGCCCGCAGACACGGTGACATGCTTTCGATATCTCGCCGGTGATGGCGAGTTCTTCGACGATCCCGCAGCGGATCGCCTCGAACCCAACGGATACGGGCAGACCCACAGCGTGCTCGACTCTTCGCTGCGCACCGATGCCGAGCGCGCCGACCCAGACAGGCCGGCGACGAACCGCCGGTCGCTGCAGGTCGGCGCCTGACGTCTCAGTGCGATCGGTTTCCCTCCATCGCGTCGCGGGCACCCCGCCGACGGGCGATGAGTCGCTCGGCACCACAGAACGCTCATCGCGCCGCAGTACGGCGCGGCGCGATGAGGAAGGTGCGCCCGTCAGCGGCTCATCGCTCGTCGGCCGCGATCAGGGGCGGGTGATACTGGCCTCGAAGCCCG
>JANPOJ010000497.1:0-5572 GCA_031427935.1 Ilumatobacteraceae bacterium
GCATGACGGCCAGCATCATGGCGAGGTCGGTGCCGGGCAGCGTCTGGATGAACCTGTCGGCGGCGTCGGCGGTAACAGTGCGGATCGGGTCGATCACCACGACTCGGGCGCCCGCGGCGCGGGCCGCTTCGATCGTCGGCCAGAGGTGGCGGTTGGTCAGCTTGGTGTTCGTCCCCCACAGGATGATCAGCTTCGAATGGCGGATCTCCAACGGGTCGAGGCACTTCGTGGTGCCGTTGGTCATCATCACGCCGGCGCCGACGGTGGGCCCGCAGATCGCTCGCAGAACCCGGGTGGCACCCAACCGGTTCCAGAAGCGTTCGGGGAAGCCCATCGCCAGCATGCTCTGGTTGCCTGCATCGCTGTAGGGCATGATCGCCTCGGCGCCATCGCGATCGACGATCTCGTGGAAACGGGCAGCGATCTCGCCGAGCCCTTCATCCCAGCTGATCTGCTCAAACCGGCCCTCACCCTTGGGCCCGACGCGGCGCAGCGGATGCAGCACGCGCTCGTTGCTGTACACGCGATCGAGGAACTTGTTGACCTTGGGGCACAGCTCGCCCTTGCTGTACGGATGATCGGGGTTGCCGCGCAACTGCATCGCGACGGGCGTCGGGCCTGTTCGATCGACGGTCACGTGCCAGCCACAGGTGTCGGGACAGTCGTGGTGACAGCTGCCGGCGATGATCTCCGCCGTTGCTCCGGCTGCAGTGCTCATGGACCTACGTTAGACCGGTGTCGACGATCCAGTTTCAGCAAGTGGTGGTGCCCGACGGGGTGATCGACCTCGGCGTCGGGCAGCCGAACAACGCGATCCTGCCGCTCGAACACGTGCGTCGCGCCGCGGCGATCCAGTTCGCCGACTCGCCGGAATCCCTGCAGTACGGAGCCGAGTGGGGCGACGGTCATCATCGTGTCGCCCTCGCCGAATACCTCACGCAGGCGTACGGCACGACGGTCGCGCCCGAGCAACTCTTTTCGACCAACGGCAACTCGCAGGCCCTCGACATGTTGTGCACGGTGCTGACCGAGCCGGGCGATGTGGTGATCGTGGAGGAGCCCACCTACTTCCTCGCCTTCCAGATGTTTCGCGATCACGGCTTGGAGATCCGCAGCGTGCCGATCGATGACGATGGTCTCGTCGTCGAGGCGCTCACCGACGAGATCGCAGCGATCCGCGCCGCGGGCAAGCAGGTCGCCTTCACGTACACGATCCCGTCGTTCCAGAACCCGACCGGTGTGACGATGTCAACGCAACGCCGCCGTGACCTGGTGGCCGCAGCCGCGGCCGACGATGTGTTGATCGTTGCCGACGAGGTGTACCACCTGTTGCGGTTCGCGCCGGGCCTGATGGCGCTGCCGATGTCGGCGTACGTCGACGACGGACCCGTGCTGTCACTCGGCACTTTCTCCAAGATCCTCGCCCCTGGCATGCGCCTCGGCTGGATCCACGGTTCGGTCGAGCGCCTCGCCGCGCTGGCTGACTCCGGTCTGATCCGGAGCGGCGGTGGGCTGAACCCGGTCACCTCGACGTTGGCGACGGCGATGATGCGCAACGGATCGCAGCACGAGTACGTCGAGTGGTTGCGGGCGACGTTCGCCCGGCGATCCGCCACGATGGTTGCCGCCCTTCGTGAGCACATGCCGGATTGGGTGCACTTCGACGTACCGAGCGGCGGCTACTTCGTGTGGCTGCGCCTACCGCCGGGCACCGACGGTGCGGCGCTGCGGTCGCGTGGCCGGCAGCACGGCGTCGATGTTCGCCACGGCGCGTTGTTCTCGCCGACCGGCGGGCTGAGCAATCACCTGCGCCTCAGCTACGCGTTCTACGACGACGATGACATCGTCGAGGCCGTCACTCGACTGGGGCGGGCAGTGCACACCGCGTGACCTGCGTCTCACCGCGGCGCCGCGCGGAGAGGTTGCGACGCCACGGGGTGTAACCAAACTGCAACCCGCTCGCCATCGACTTGTCGGGTGACGGACCGCTATGGTCTCGACCCTCGGCTTGTCAGGAGCCGAAATGACAACTGACGGGGCAACGAGTGGGTACCTTCGACATGCTCATACGCGGTGGCACGGTGGTCGACGGCACCGGTGCACCGCCACGAATCGCCGATGTGGCGATCATCAACGACCACGTCGTCGATGTCTCCCCCAAGATCGTCGGGTCGGCGGCGCGGGTGATTGATGCGACGGACCGCGTGGTCACCCCCGGTTTCGTCGACATCCACACCCACCTCGACGCCCAACTGGCGTGGGACCCCATCGGGTCGAGCAGTTGCTACCACGGGATCACCAGCGTCGTGATGGGCAACTGCGGGGTCACATTCGCACCGTGCAAACCCGAGGACCGTGGCGTGCTGGCGGCGATGTTGGTGAGCGTCGAAGACATTCCCCGTCAGGCGATCCTCGATGGGCTGGCGTGGGACTGGGTGACCTACGGCGAATATCTCGAGAGCATGCATCGTCTCCCCAAAGGTCT
Source organism: Ilumatobacteraceae bacterium (assembly GCA_031427935.1). GTDB lineage: Bacteria > Actinomycetota > Acidimicrobiia > Acidimicrobiales > Ilumatobacteraceae > JAENVT01. The sequence continues at coordinate 2,486 of JANPOJ010000497.1, forward strand.
CAACGTCGGTGGCATGGTCGGGCACTGCGCGCTTCGGCAATATGCGATGGGCGAACGAGGAATCGAGCAGGCACCGCCGACCGCCGACGACCTGCGCACGATGTCGGATCTGCTCGCCGAGGCGTTGGGCGGGGGAGCCTTGGGTTTCAGCACCAGCCGCACGTTCCTGCACAAGGTGCCCGATGGCCGTCCCGTGCCCGGCACCTACGCTGAGCCCGACGAGCTGTTCGCCTTCGCCGAGGTGTTGCGCCGTCATGGCGCCGGGGTGTTCGAGAGTGCCAGCCGCATCGGCGAGGGCGAGCGAGACGACGCCGACATCCCGGGAACGCGGGCCGAGATGGCCTGGATGGGCGAGGTCAGCCGGCGCAGCGGCCGCCCCGTCAGCTTCGGCTTGCTGCAGCACGACAGTCGACCGGATCTGTATGCGCGGGTCATCGAACTGGCCAAGCACGAGAACCTCACCGGGGCCATGGTGCGACCGCAGACCACCGCTCGCAGCGTGGGTGTGTTGTTCAGCCTCGACACACGCAGCCCGTTCGACCGCGCCGCGTGCTGGCGTGAGCTGAAGGAGATGCGCAACGGCAAGAAGTTGGTCGCGTTGCGCGACCCGGTGATGCGGACCAAGTTGATCGAGGCGGCCGATGCAACACCGCCGGGTCTCGACCTGGCGCAGTTGTTCATCGTCAACCCGCTCGACGGTTCACTGAATCGCGGCGCTCGCTACGACCTCGATCCGGCCACGTCGCTGGCGGCGATCGCCCACCATCGCGGCATCAGCGCGGCGGCCGCATACATCGAGCTACAACTGGAGAGCGACGGCACGTTGGTGTGCAGCTTCCCGTTCCTCAACCAGCAGATGTCTGCTGTCGAGGAGATGCTCGACGACCCACTGGTCACGCTCGGCTTGGCCGATGCCGGCGCGCACGTCGGGCAGATCCTCGATGCCAGCCAGCCGACGTTCCTGCTGTCGTACTGGATCCGAGAGCGGAAACGCTGGAGCCTCGAGGAAGGCATTCGCCGGCTGACCAGCGATACGGCCGACTTGTTCGGCCTTGCCGGTCGCGGCCGGTTGACACCAGGTAGCTTCGCCGATGTGAACGTGATCGATCTCGAGGCGCTGGAGTTGCCGGCGCCGTCGTACGTGTACGACTTCCCGCACGGTGCCGGCCGCTACGTGCAGGGCTCGACGGGCTACGACTACACGCTCGTCAACGGTCAGGTGTTCATGGATCACGGCGAGCACACCGGTGCATTCGCCGGGGCGATGCTGAGGAACCCGGCGGCAGGTTGATCGACACCGCCACGTTCACCTGTCCCCGCTGCGGCACGGATGTCGACGAGCGGTTCTACGGACCGTGCGAATCGTGTCGCACTGACCTGCGCGCCAAGTACCTCGGCGAGGGTCGCATCGTCGAGGTCGCCGAATACGAACCGAAGCTGAACGTCACGCCGAACGCGGTCGCGTTGAAGGACGACTGAGCCGCGTCGCAGCTACGACTGGTTCGGCAAGCCGGCGCCGGGCCGGAACGTGGGGTCGTTCTCCGGTTCCTCGTTCTTTGCCGTGCGCGCCGCGGCCCGCTCGGCCATCTGCGCCATCGTCGTGGCCATCGCTGCGGTCGCACCCTCGTGCGCCAGGATCTTGCTCATCACAGCGGCTGATGCACCGCCGATCAAGTCGGCCTTGTTGGCTTCGACGTAAGCGGCCGATGCCTGCATCGGTCGCACCGTGCCGTTGAGCGCCGGGATCACGTAGCGGGCAACGAGATCCCACGAGCGGCGAGCGTTCTCGCGGTTGGCCCAGTCGTGGGCGAAGCCCAGCACGACACCGAACCCGCCGGTGACCTTCTGCAGGTTCTCGATCGCCTTGATGAGATCGTCGGGCGTGCCGATCACCGCCGCGCCGCCACCTTCCGCACCGCTCTCGGCGACCTGGTCGAGCAGATCCCACGGATCCTCGACATGGGCGGCACCAGGCCGGCCGAGCACCCGCACGTTGTACTCGTTGTGCCAACGGTGCAGACCGTGCACCGCTTCGCGGCGGGCCTGCTCCTTCGTCTCGGCGATGTGCCAGCTCATCAACACCCGCCAATCAGCGCGGTCGACCGATGTGCCGTGCAGCGCGGCGGCCTCTTCGGCGAAGCCCCACTGCGTCGGTAGTGCCTGAAGGCCTTCGGCGCTGGTCGACGCGATCGAGAGCACGCCGATGCCGTACTTGCCCGCGATCTGCATGCCGCTGGGGCTGATGCTCGACGCCGTGGCCATCGGCATGCGCTCCTGGATCGGCAGGATCTGCAACGCCGCTTCGCGCAACGTGAACCAGTCGCTGTCGTAGTTGAACCGGTCTTCACCATTCATCAGGCGGATGATCACACCCATCGCCTCGTCCTGCCGGTCGCGCTGCACCATCGGGCTGATGCCCAACGTGCGCGCATCGCTGGGCAACGCACCCGGCCCGCTGCCGAACATGGCACGGCCCTTGGTCATGTGGTCGAGTTGCACCATGCGCTGGGCCACGTTGAACGGATGGTGGTAGGGCAACGACACGACACCGGTGCCGAGCCTGATCGTGCTGGTCACCTGCCCGGCCGCAGCCAGGAACATCTCCGGCGAGGCGATCATCTCCCAACCGGTGGAGTGATGTTCGCCGCACCAGAACTCGTCGTAGCCGAGATGATCGAGGTGCGTGGCCAGCTCGAGATCACTCTGGAACTGCAGTGTCGGGCTCTCACCGATGGGGTGGTGTGGCGCGAGGAACGTGCCGAAACGGAGGCGTGGGGACCGCATGCCACCAGACTAGAGATCGATGCCCGAGTGTCTCGGCCCGTGGTGCGGAGACAACAATCGGCACGGGAAATCTTTGGCGCCTCCCGCTATCCTGAGGACTCCCCTCGGGGACGTAGCTCAGTTGGCAGAGCGCTACCTTTGCAAGGTAGATGTCAGGGGTTCGATTCCCCTCGTCTCCACAAGAGAATCACCAGCTCAGAGCGCTGGAAGCGATGGATCTGCCGCCAGATCAGGAGTCCAGGTGCACACCAGGTGCACAGAACACGGGGACATTCCTCAACAACGGGTGGACGTAGACGAATC
>JANPOJ010000498.1:0-2127 GCA_031427935.1 Ilumatobacteraceae bacterium
TGATGCAGGACGATACGAACATCGGCCTGGCAACGGCCATGCGCGAGATCTTTCGCGACGTCGATCTCGAGGGGTTCGAGATTGCCGCGCGAGCGGGCACGATGCGCGACCCGTTCGCATGATCCTGGTGATCGATACGAATGTGGTGTCGGAGTTGATGAAATCCACCCCAGACGAACACGTCGTTCGATACGTCGACTCTCAGGACATCAAGTCGGTGTTCGTCACGGCCGTGACAATCGCTGAAGTTCGCTATGGCATCGCACTGCTACCTCACGGTCGACGCCGCGAGCGGTTGCGAGTCGCTGCAAACGAGTTCTTCGAGTTGATGAACAACCGCGTACTCGGGTTCACGGCTGCGAGCGCATGCGAGTACGGAGACCTTGCCGCGACCCGAACTGCACTTGGCCGACCGATTGGTCCCCTCGACGCAATGATCGCAGCGATCTGTCTCGAGGTAGGAGCGACCCTGGCGACCAGGAACACCAAAGACTTCACCGACACCGGGGTCCAGGTCGTCGACCCCTGGACGCCGCTGAACTAGCTAGCGCGGTAGTGGGTGTCCACGACGTAGCTGCTCCCAAGGCACACCGTCAGTGTCAGCTCCTGGAACGACTGTCGGTTAGCGGGCTTAGGGCTATCCCCTTCGTTACAGTGAGCACTGTATGTTGTGGTGGTGGCTGGACCGGTTGGTGGTGTCGATTACCCCCGCACATGGGCCGAGTTCGTGGCCTGGTTCGGTGACGATGCGGCGTGCGTCGCGTACCTGGAACGGCTGCGGTGGGAGGACGGGTTCGTGTGCCCGGGGTGCGGCTCGACCCGGTGGTGGCCGGCGAGCCGCGGGGTCGGCTCGAGGGTGTGCGCGGGCTGCGCTCGGCGTACGTCCGTTACTGCCGGGACGGTGTTCGCTGGTACTCGTTCTCCGCTGACGCAGTGGTTCGCGGCGGCCTGGCACGTGTGCGCGACGAAGAACGGTGCGTCGGCGCTCGGGTTGCAGAAGCTGCTTGGGCTTGGCAGCTATGAGACGGCGTGGGTGTGGCTGCACAAGCTGCGGCGGGCGATGGTGGTGCCCGGCCGGGAGCTGCTCCACGGGGAGGTTGAAGTCGATGAGACCTATGTCGGTGGCGAGGAGCCCGGGCTACGCGGTGGGCGCGCCCGAGGCAAGAAAGCCCTGGTAGGTATCGCCGTTGAGTGCCGCGGCGGCGGCTCGGGCAGGACTCGGCTGGCGCGGATCCCCGATGCCAGCAAGCTCACGTTGCATGGCTTCATCACGACTAACATCGCACGCCAGTCGGTGATCCTCACCGATGGGTGGCCGTCGTATGCCGGCATCGATCAGGCTGGCTACGGGCACAGACCGGTGTCGGTCCGTGCCTCCACCGAGAACGCCTCCGAACTGCTGCCCCGCGTCCACCGCGTCGCCTCGCTCCTCAAGCGATGGCTCGACGGGACCCACCAAGGAGCCGTCCAGCCCGAGCAACTCGACTACTACCTCGACGAGTTCACCTTCCGGTTCAACCGACGCGACTCACGCGCTCGCGGGCTGCTGTTCTACCGGCTACTCAGCCAAGCCGTGCGCACCCAGCCCCACCCCTACGACGACCTCGTCGGCGGCAAGACCCTCCCTCCCGCCGCCCCCGTCGCGACCCGAAAGCGCCAACACAAGATGTAGTGGTCACTGTAACGAAAGGGATAGCCCTAACCGGAATAACCGCGGAGGACAACCTTGAACCGATGCGCGCCGTCAATCGGAGCGCACGATATGTGCGGATCGCGTATTTCCTAAAGCGATCAGATCGGCAGTTCGGTGTGACGATCAGCGGCGAGAGGAGTTCGGGATCAGCGCGATCAGGACTGCGATAACCGGTATGGCGAGAAGCCCATCAGCCCACGGCTCGCCACGGAGCAGTTGGCGCGCAACGAGGCCAGCCGCGAATATCGCGACCATCACACTCAAGGCCCCGAACGATCTGAGGCCCTTTCTCGTGCGGTCCCATCGGTCCTCCAAGTAGCGCATAATGCCCGCTCCGGCTCCTCGACGCAAGCACGATTGCCGGCTCAGAACAACGGGCGCGAGATCGGCAGATATGCGCTAGCTGGCAGTCCGTCGATGAGATGAACGTGGCG
>JANPOJ010000499.1:0-1611 GCA_031427935.1 Ilumatobacteraceae bacterium
GTCAGCAGCAGACCGCGCGTGCGGTCGTGTGCGCCACCGGCCCGATGACGCCAGTGGTACCGGGCCGCGATCAGCGCGCTGAGGTTGCCGGCGGTCCCACCGCTGACGAATACCCCTCCCGCCGATTCAGGCAGGCCGGCCAGGTCGGAGACATAGCGGAGTGCCTCGTTCTCGGCGTAGATCGCCCCGCCGCCCTCCAGCCACGACCCGCCGTAGATGCTGGACGCCCCCACGACCAGGTCGAACAGGATCGCCGCCTCGGTGGGCGCCGCGGGAACGAACGACAAGAACCGCGGATGATCGATCGAGATACTGGCCGGGCCCAACACCTCGGCGAAGATACGCAGGGCCTCGAGGCCACCGATGCCCGTGGCGGTCACGGTCTGGCCGACCATCGCCCGCAGCTCGGCAGCGGGAAGGGTCTTGTCGAGCGGAGGTGGATCCATGCTCATGCGCTCGACGGCGTAGCGCACGACAGCTTGCGTCAACAACTCGGTCGACCGATCGTGGTGGTGCATGCTCACACGTTGAGATCGAGGAGCTCGCTGCCCTCGTGGCGCACCTCGGCGTCGCGGTTCAACACGTCACCGAGCACCACGGCAATGGCTGCGCTTCCCATGCACACGAGCACCGGAAGGAGCACGAGCATGAGAACGATTGCGACTGCGCCAGGCACGGCGATCACCCTACTGGCTTGTACGCCCAGGCCTCAATCTCCACTGCGGCGCCTGCCGGAAGTGCGGCAACGCCGATGGTGCTGCGCGCCGGGCGGTGCGTGCCGAAGCCGGCGACGTAGGCGTCGTTGAACGTCGTGAACGTGTCCATGTCGGTCAAGAAGCACAAGGTCTTGGCGATGTCGGAGAGGTCGGCGCCCATGCTGGCCAACTGCGCCTGCAGGTTCTCCACGGCTTTGGTCGTCTGCGCGGCGACGCCGCCACTGACCAGCGCCCCGTCCTGCAATCCGAGCTGCCCGCTGACGATGATCCAATCGCCAGCGCGAACGACGGGGGTGTAGGGGCCAAGGGGTTTGCTCATGTGGGCATCGTACGCGCGACTCCTCCATCGAAGTCGCAACTCGTACACTGGCGACGATGTCGATCTCGCGGCGCCACCTCCTTGCCGGCGCCGGGGCGTTGCTGGCCATCGCCGCGTGCGGCGACGATTCCTCCACGAGCTCCGACAGCTCCGGCCAAGCTGCCGCCACGGGCGGTTCGGGTGGGCCCGAGCCGACCAACGATCCCGGCACCACCGGTTTCACCATCGCCCAGCGGTACCCCAGCAACACGTTCGTGCCCGGAAAGATCCGCCTGCCGATCTCGATCGCCAACAAGAACAGCCTGCTCACGACCGGCCCGGCGCAGCTCTCCGGTCGGGTGCTCGACAGCAACGAGAAGCAGATCGCCACGATCAGCGCGCCGATCCACTCGACCGATCTGGTCATCCCCTACTGGGCGTTCAGCGTCGACATCGCCGATCCGGGTGCCTACACCATGCGCCTCGATGGCGACGACGGCTTCGGTGCGGCGTTCCTGGTCACCGATCCGGCGCAAGTGACCGTGCCCTACATCGGGTCGTTGCTACCTCCGTTCGAGACGCCGACCGTCGACAACC
>JANPOJ010000500.1:0-1579 GCA_031427935.1 Ilumatobacteraceae bacterium
CTCGACGGCGAGCGTCTCGAGCCCCTCGTTCAACGCCTGGGAGAACACCACGAACGCACCGCCGTGGTAGCGCGAGATCACGCAGAACACGATCGGCCCCCGGAAGTTCACTACGGCCCGGCCGATCTCCGCGCCGTATTCGAGCTGCAGCGTGCGCATCGAGTCGGGCGAGCCGTCGAAGCCCGACAGGTTGGCCAGCACGACAAGCGGTCGGTTGCCGCTGGCGCTGTTGATCGCTCGGGCGAGCTTCTTCGCGGACAGCGGGAAGAGCGTGCCCGACGACCAGTTCTCGGGTCCATCAGCGGGCACGAGGCCACGGCGCGGCAGCGGCCGCGACTCGATGCCCAAGAGAGCGATGGGCTGACCGCCGAGGTGAGCGTCCCACACGACCGCGGTGTCGGCATTGCGCATGGCCGGCCAACGCTCGAGCGGCTCATGGTCCTGGTCGGCCACCGCCGCCATCACCGTGCGGATGTCGAATGGAAGCTTGCGGTCGGGGTTCGTTCGTTCCGAGAAGATGTCGCCCACCGTGGCGAACGGGCTGCCGTCGGCATGGTGGGGATGCAGGCACACATCGCGATCGGTCGGATCGGTCGTCGCCGCCGGCCGCGGGAATCGCTCGCCTGGGGCAATGTAGGTGTGGGCGTGATGGGCAAGAAGCACGCCGATCGCCCCGTTGAGGTCGGGTGCCCAGTACTGGGCCTGACCGTTCGGCCCCATCACGCGCTCGTAGCCGCCGATGCCGAAGTTGTCGTCGGCGGACACGCCGCCCGAATAGTCGAGCGCCTGTTTGCCGGTCAGCACCATCGCCGAGTCGGGGGTCATCACCAGAATGCCCTGCGTGTGCATCAGCATCGTCGCCTCGGCGTTCCAGTAGGGCTGGCCGCCGACGTTGATGCCGGTCACCACCACGTTGATGGCACCACCTCGCTGGGTGAAGTGGATGATCTGACGCAGTACTACAGCGATCCAATCCATGCTCTCGGTGCCGCTGTCCATGGCGATCTTGGCTCCAGCGGAGAGAGCGAACCAGTCGACGGGAACACCGAGCGACTCGGCCAGGTCGAGGGCGGCAATGATCCGCCGGCACTCCGGCTCGGCCAATGACCCGAGGGCGCGCGTCGGGTCGCTGAGCAGGGTCACCCGCGTCATGCCCTCCGGGTATCGCTCGGTGACGTTGCTCACGAGGCCCACGACGATCGCTGCCGTGTTGCTGCCGTAGGGACGGGTGACCGGCACCAAGCAGTCGCCCTCGAGGTCGTACTCGCTGAACGAGCCTCCGGCGATCTCGGCCTGCCCACCCGCCTGCGGCGCCGTGACCATGTCGACGATCTCGTAGGGATAGGCGGTGCCGCGGCGCCTGGTTTGCACGACCTTTCGCGTGTACTCGTCCAGCGGTTGAAGCGGCTCGTGCTGCGGGTCGCTCTCGGTGAGCACGAATCCGGCACCGATCGGATTGGAGATGCGTAACACCCGGTCGCGAAGCTCGCCGGTGACGGGATCGGGGCGCCGGCATTGCACGTCGATGTGCTCGAGACCGAGCCCGCTGATGGTCGGCGCGAGCCGGTGGGCGAGGGCC
>JANPOJ010000501.1:0-2131 GCA_031427935.1 Ilumatobacteraceae bacterium
CGTGGCAGCGCACGCTCGACGTGAACGTCACCGGCGTGGCCCGCTGCATGCGGCACGGCATACCGGCCATGCTCGCATCGGGCGGCGGCTCCATCGTGAACGTGGCCAGCTTCGTGGCCCACATGGGCGCGGCGACTCCGCAGATCGCCTACACCGCGTCGAAGGGTGCCGTGCTGGCCATGACCCGCGAGACGGCGGCCATCTACGCCCGCCAGGGCCTGCGCTGCAACGCCCTGTGCCCCGGGCCAGTGCTCACGCCGCTGCTCGCCAAGTTCCTGTCCGACGACGCCAAGCGCAACCGCCGACTCGTACACATCCCCATGGGGCGCTTCGGTGAACCGACCGAGATCGCCAACGGAGCGCTGTTCCTGGCATCCAACGAATCGAGTTGGATGACCGGCCAGTCGCTGATCATCGACGGTGGCATCACCGCCGCATACGTCACGCCTGAGTGACCGGCGTGCTGCACGGCACGGACAGCGCAGTCGGCGATCTCGGCGACCGCGCTGTCGAGTGGATCAGGCAACGGCTCGCCAGTTCACCGGTCGGCGTGATCGGTGACAAACCGTCGCTCGATGCAGCCCTGGCCGGTTCGATCAACGATGCCGGACTCGGTCTGGACGGCGCATGGCGGAACTTCGAAGAGGTCGTGGCGCCGAACAACATCGGCCTCGACAGCGAGCGGTTCCTGGCCTTCATCCCGCTGTCGCCGTCGGTCGCCTCGGTGTGGATGGACACGATGGTGTCGGCCGCCAACTTCTCCGCCGAATCGTGGCTGGAGGGCGCGGGAGCGGTGGCGGCAGAGAACCAGGTGATCGACCTGTTGTGTCGCGCCGCAGGAATGCCGTCAGGTGCCGCCGGGTGCTTCATGAGCGGCGGGTCCATCGGCAACCTCTCTGCGCTGGCGGTGGGGCGGCAACGCGCCGGGGATCGACGATTCGTAGCGGTGGCCGACACCGCGCATGCCTCGGTCGACAATGCGCTGCACCTGCTCGGTCTGGAGCCGTTGGTCGTACCGACGGGGCCCGATTGCCGGATGACCGGCGATGCGCTGCGCGCCGCGATCGGTGATCGGCGAGATGTCGGCATCATCGTGGCCGCCGGCGGATCGACGAACGCTGGCGTCATCGACGACCTCGATGGTTGCGCCGATGTTGCCGAGGAGATTGGCGCGTGGTTTCATGTCGACGGCGCGTACGGGCTGGCGGCGATCCTGCTGCCGGAGTTGCACGACCGGTTCGCCGGCCTCGAGCGCGCCGACTCGTTCATCGTCGATCCGCACAAGTGGCTGTTCGCCACGGCGGGCTCGTGTGCGCTCGTGTATCGGGAGCCGGCGCTGGCGCGGCAGGTGCACACCCAGCACGGTCCGTACATCGACGTGCTGCGCACCGGCGACGACGCCTACAACCCGTGCGATCTGGGCTACCAACTCACCCGACGCGCCAGCGGTCTACCCATCTGGTTTGCGCTTGCGCTGCACGGCATCGACGCGCACCGTGCCGCGATCCGCCGCGGCATCGACATGACGTTCGCCATGGCCACCGCGATCGACGCCGAGCCGCTGACCGAACTGATCATGCGGCCGGAGCTCGGCGTGGTGTTGTTCCGCCGCAACGGTTGGAGCGCGGCGGAGTGGAAGGCTTGGGCGACAGAGCTGTTGCGTGCCGGTACCGCCTTCGTCGCACCGTCGATCTACAAGGGTGAACCTGTCGGGCGCTTGGTGTTCATGCACCCGCGCACGCCTGCCTCGATCATCGCCGAACTGATGATCAGCTTGTCAGGCTGACCTCGCCGTCCGGCGATGCGATCGTGGCCCGCAGTGCTGGAGGACCCTCGGCGACGACGACGATGGTTTCGACCCCGATGATGCCGAGCACGGCCCGCAACGCGTCGGGTCGCGGATGATGCACGGTGAGCTCGACCAACTCGGCGGCTGCAGCGAGCGAGTCGGTCGGGTGCGCCGATTCGCCCCAATCGATCATGAAGGGCAGCGCCATGCCGAATGGCCCATCGAGTTGAGGAAGGGTCAATTCCCACTCCAACAACACAGCATCAGGCCGCCGGCGTGACATCGCCGACACATCGCCGAGCTCGACGCCGATGGCGCGGGCCTCGGTGATGATCTGTATCA
>JANPOJ010000502.1:0-3466 GCA_031427935.1 Ilumatobacteraceae bacterium
CCCCGCTCGCCGCGGCAGCATCGATGGCGTGGACGTCGATGAGCACCTCGACGAGTTGGCGCATCCACCGCTGGTTGGCCGCCCACTGTGGCCGCCCGGGGAGTTCGGTCATCAACACCGCAGGGGTGCCGGCGTGCTCACCGGTCGGATCGACGCCGATCAACCGGGGGGTCGGCGTGGCGATCCGTTCGACGAGTTCCAACACCACCGCCTCATGAGAAGCGACGGCTGGGTCGTCGGCGACCTGATCGGGGCGCACGTACCGGCGCAACACCAGCAGGGCGCTATCGCCGTCGGCGAACGTGACAGTGACCCGGTGCATCGCTAGCGACGCCCCGCCCGGCATCGGCTCCACCGAATCCACCGAGCGCGCACCAGCCACCGTGGTAACCCACGCCAACGCCTCGGCTGGCGGTGCCGCACGCTGCAGGGCTCTCATCACCTCACCGCGACCGTGCGCACCCGATCCCATCACCACAGTCTCGCCCGCCCCACCAGCCGCCACCGATCACCGGAATAACCCGGGGCGATTACCGGAATTAGGGCTATCCCCTTCGTTACAGTGAGCACTGTATGTTGTGGTGGTGGCTGGACCGGTTGGTGGTGTCGATTACCCCCGCACATGGGCGGAGTTCGTGGCCTGGTTCGGTGACGATGCGGCGTTGATCGCGCTCACCGAAATTCCCCAGGTGTGCTCATCGAATTTCCTCACCTGTGAGGCGGGTTGAGTGTAGGTGTTGGTGGGTCAGTCGAGCATGGTTGGGGTGCGGTTGGTGGTGGTCTGCCCGGCGTAGCGTTGCCAGGCGCTGGCGCGGGTGACGCCGAGTAGGTCGGCGATTTGGGCCCAGGTGTAGTCTTGGTCGCGGGCGTCAGCGACGGCTCTGGGGAGCTGTTGTTCGGCTTGTTGGATGAGGCTGACGAGGAGGTGCAGTGTTGCGCCGGCGTCGCCGAGCCAGGGCAGGTTGCGCAGGGTGCCGAGTGATTCGATGGCGGCTTCGATGACGCGTTCGCTGTCGGGTCCGGTGGCTGGTTCGATGTAGTGGTCTCTGCGAGGTTCTCTCATGATGCGCGGATGACCATACAGTTATTGGGGTGCGGGTCGGTCATAGGAGTGGCTGCCGGTTGCCGGTGGCGGTCCGGCGGAGGGTGTCTGTGCGGGCGTGGTGGTCGCGCAGTCGGTAGCTGTCGCCGTCGAGGTTGAGGACCACGGAGCGGTGCAGGAGCCGGTCGAGCATCGCGGCGGCGACGGTGGTGTCGCCGAGGATCTCACCCCACCCGGCCACCCCTCGGTTGGTGGTGATCACGATGCTCGTTTTCAGGTATCTCTGCGACACAACTTGGAACAACGCGGAGGCGGCTTCGGCGGGCAACGGCAAATATCCCAGTTCGTCAATCACGAGCAGCGTCGGTCCGGCGAAGAACCGCATCGTGGTCGCCCATCGTCCTTCGAGCGCGGCGCGGTGACAACGTGCGGCGAGATCGGCAGCGGTCGTGAAGTACGTCCGATAGCCAACGGTCGCAGCCTGTCGTGCGAGGCCAACGGAGAGATGGGTTTTGCCGACACCGGGCGGCCCGATGAGGATCACATTGGTGGCGGTCTCGAGGTAGCGGCAGGTGCCGAGCTCGTTGATCAGCTTGCGGTCGACACCGGGTTGGGCGTCGTAGTCGAAGTCGTCCAACGTGGCTGGTGTCGGCAGGCAAGCGAACCGGAGTCGGCCAACGAGCCGGCGGGCGAGGGCGGTGTCGACCTCGACCGCGAGGAGCCGCTCGATGGTCGCGGTGACGGTCAGTTTCTCGTCGAGTGCTTCGTCGAGGACGCGTGGCAACGCTTCGGCGCAGGCGTCGAGTTTCAGGACCGTCAGGTGCGCCTTGAGGGTCTGATAGAGCGACGCCTGCGCAGCTGTTGATGGCGCTCTCGCGCTGTTCGGGGTTGGTGCTTTGGTCATGTCAGTGTGTTCCTTCCGTTGGCCGCTTTCGCGTATGCGCTGAGATCGACGGCGGTGCCGTCGGCGCAGTCCTTGTTTGATGTCATTCCGTTGATCGCTGCGGCTGCGGCGAGCGCTGCCGGGCCGGGTGGGATGCGTTGTTTGCGACGGTGCGGTGGCGCGCTCGTCGACGCCGCCATCGCCGCCAAGTCGAGCGCGGTGACGTGTCCGTGATCGCGGACCATCACCCCGGCGCCATCGGGCGCGAGGACGTGTCGGGCGACCACGATCCCTGATGCAGTGGCGATATCGGCCAGTGGCGACCCGAGCCGCCAGACGACGTTGACAGCTGTTAGGGCGAGCTCTGGCGGGGTCGAGTAGCGGTTCCCACGGAACGCAACGAGAGCTTGCGCGGTGACCTTACGCCCGACCGTCAGCGTCGCCGGGAACGCCGTCGGCGGGACCATCAACCGCTCCGCGCCGGCATGCACGGCAACGGTGGCGCGTTCACCATCAACAACGCGGCGACGGGCATCACCGACACGGACACAGAACCGGTCCAACGACGCCTGTGCTTGTTCGATCGTGGCGTCGTCGGGCAGGGTCCGCCACCAGCGTTGCGCAGCGGTGTCGTTGGCTTTCTCGACGACACCTTTGCGGTTCCCGCGACGCGGTGGACAGATCGCCACCGACACCCCGTAGTGCTTGGCGACACCAGCGAACGACGCGGTCACCCGACCTGATCCGGGATGGCAGACGGTGGCCATCCGATCGAACCGCCATACCCGCGTCAGGCCGCCCAACTTGCGTGTGATCTGGTCGAGCGCGTCGATCGTGTGGGGCTGATCCTTCGACTCGGCGAGGCATCCGCGCCAGCGGCCCGAGTGGGCCAACGCGCCAACGAACAACGACGCGTTGGCGCCCCACCCCCACGCCGCTGGCGGGTCAGGGAGATCGACCCAGTCCCACTGGGTTTCGTCGCCAGCAGGGTGATCGATGATCGACACAGGCCGGCCCTTCGCCGCGTGGCATCGCTCGCAATGCGGGCGCAGCGAACGCAACCGGACCTGGCGGGTGAATGTCGGATACGACTGGACAAAGCCGAGGACGACGACCTCATCGAACAGAGTCATCGCCCACAGATGCGGGTCCTCGACGAGTCGTTCACGGCAGTAGTCGACGAACGGATCGAACAGACCCACGCCCCCCGGTGCGCGGACACCGGCGACCCGCCCGCCATTCAGATACGCACGGATCGTCTTGCGGTCATGGCCGAGATGCCGGGCGATCGCAGAGATCGACCAACCTCTCTTGCGGAGCGCGTGCGCGTCCACATCATCCTCCTGTGTGAGCATGAAACAGGGCTCCCTCTTTGGCTGGCTTGTTGTCGAAGACAGACAGCCTTGAGGGAGCCCCACCTCAATTGGTGGACCTCAACAGGTGGGGAATTTCAGTGAGCAGCTCTGGGGAGATTCACATGAGCGGGATCAGCGTGCGTCGCGTACCTGGAACGGTTGCGGTGGGAGGACGGGTTCGTGTGC
>JANPOJ010000503.1:0-13973 GCA_031427935.1 Ilumatobacteraceae bacterium
CCACCATCAACCGCCGCGCCGATGTGGCAGTGACCAAGACCGACGGCAGCGCGACCGCGGTGCCGGGCTCGACGGTGACCTACACGATCGTGGCGTCGAACGCCGGTCCATCGGCAGCACTGGCAACCACCATGACCGACACGTTGCCTGCCACGTTGTCGGGCGCAACGTGGACATGCACGGCCTCGGCCGGCTCGACCTGCCCGGCCTCGGGCAGCGGCAACATCAGCACGACCGTCGACCTGCTGCCCAGCGGTACGGCCACGTTCACGCTGACCGCGACGATCGCCTCCACCGCGACCGGCACGCTGGCCAACACGGCAACCGTCGCTGTTGCTGCCGGCATCACGGATCCGACCGCCGCCAACAACTCGGCCACTGATACCGACACCTTGGTGCCGACCGCCGACCTCTCGATCACCAAGACCGACGGTTCGGCGGGTGAAGTGCCCGGGACCCCGGTGACCTACACGATCGTGGCCTCGAGCGCCGGCCCATCGTCGGTCACCGCCGCAACCGTGACCGACACCTTGCCGGCGACGATCACCGGTGCAACCTGGACGTGCACGGCCACGGCCGGGTCGAGTTGCCCGGCATCGGGCATCGGCAACATCAGCGCCAGCGTCAACCTGGCGCCCGGCGGTACGGCGACCTTCACACTCACCGGCACGATCTCGGCCAGCGCCACGGGAACGGTTGCCAACACCGCGACCATCGCGGCTCCGGCCTCGGTGACCGACCCGACGCCCGCCAACAACACGGCCACCGATACCGACACCTTGACCCCGACCGGCGACCTGTCGATCACCAAGACCGACGGTGTCGCCTCGACGATCCCCGGCCAAGGCGTGACCTACACGATCGTTGCGTCGAACGCCGGGCCGTCGGTGATCACCGCCGCGACCGTGACCGACACCTTCCCGGCGACCTTCACCGGCGTCACGTGGACCTGTGCCGCGAGCGCCGGCTCGAGTTGCCCGGCATCTGGCAGCGGCAACATCAGCGCCAGCGTCAACCTGCTCGTCTCCGGGACGGCGACGTTCACCGTCAGCGGCACCGTCTCGGCTGCGGCCACCGGCTCGCTCGTCAACACGGCAACGATCGCCGCACCGGGCGGCGGCAGCGACACCAATGGCGCCAACAACACAGCGACCGACACCGACTCGTTGACCCCGAGTGCCGATCTCTCGATCACCAAGACCGATGGTTCGTTGACGGAGGTGCCGGGCACACCGGTGACCTACACCATCGTCGTCTCGAACGCCGGCCCATCGGCTGCGCCCGCCTCGAACGTGAGCGACAACTTCCCAGCCACACTGACGGGTGCCACGTGGACGTGCTCGACCACCGGCGGGGCCGCGTGCCCTGCATCGGGCAGCGGCAACATCAACGCCAGCGTCGACCTGCCGGTTGGCAGTACCGCAACCTTCACCGTCAGTGCGACGGTGGCGGCGGGCGCAACCGGTTCGCTGACCAACACGGCGACGGCATCGGTAGGCGCCGGTGTCACCGACCCGGCATCGGGCAACAACACCGCGACCGATACCGACACGCTGAACCCGACGGCCGTTCTGGTGATCACCAAGACCGACGGCGCGACGACCGCGGTGCCCGGCGCGTCGGTGACCTACACGATCATCGCCTCGAACGCCGGCCCGTCGACGATCACCGGCGCCACGGTGGCCGACACCATGCCTGCGGCGCTGAGCGGTGTGACGTGGACCTGCACGGCGTCGGCCGGGTCGTCGTGCCCGGCGTCGGGCTCGGGCTCGATCAACGCTTCGGTCACGTTGCTGCCCAGCGGGACGGCGACGTTCACGGTCACGGGCACGATCTCGTCGAGCGCCACCGGATCGCTGAGCAACACCGCATCCGGCGCGTTGCCGGGTGGTGTGACGGATCCGACGCCGGGGAACAACACGGCGACGGATACTGACACGTTGATCCCGACGGCGGATCTGTCGATCACCAAGACGGATGGTTCGTTGACGGAGGTGCCGGGTACGTCTGTGACGTACACGGTGGTGGCGACCAATGCTGGTCCGTCGGCGGTGACTGCGGCGACGGTGACCGACACGATGCCGGCGTCGTTGAGTGGGGTGACGTGGACGTGTGCGGGTGCTTCGGGTGGGACGTGCCCGGCGAGTGGTAGTGGCAGCATCAGTGCGTCGGTGAGTCTTCCGGTTGGTGCGTCGGTGACGTTCACGGTGACGGGCACGATCAGTGCGTCGGCGACGGGCACGTTGGTCAACACGGCGTCGATTGCTGCGCCGGGTGGTGTGACGGATCCGACGCCGGGGAACAACGGGGCGACTGATTCCGACACGTTGAACCCGACGGCTGATCTGTCGATCACCAAGACGGATGGTTCGTTGACGGAGGTGCCGGGGACGTCGGTGACGTACACGGTGGTGGCCGGCAATGCTGGTCCGTCGGCGGTGACTGCGGCGGCGGTGACCGACACGATGGCGGCGTCGTTGAGTGGGGTGACGTGGACGTGCGTGCCGGCCGGCGGTGGATCGTGCGCGGCCGGTAGCGGCAGCGGCAACATCAACACGACTGTCGACCTCCCGGTGGGCGCGACTGCGACGTTCACGATCTCGGCGACGGTGGTGGCCACTGCGACCGGCACGCTGGTCAACACGGCGACGATCGGCGTGCCGGCCGGCGTGACCGACCCGACGCCTGCCAACAACTCCGCCACCGATACCGACACGTTGAACCCGACCGCTGAGCTGTCGATCACCAAGACCGACGGCGTTGCCTCGGTCGTGCCCGGCCAGAGCACCACGTACACCGTGGTGGTCGGCAACGCCGGACCGTCGACGGCCGTGAGCGCGCCGGTGACGGACGCCATGCCGGCCGGTGCGACCTCCGGTTCGTGGACATGCGCGGCCAGTGCCGGTGCCACCTGCGGCGCCGCGTCGGGCGCGATGCCGATCTCCACCACCGCCACCATCGCCTCCGGCGCCACGGTCACCTACACAGTCGTGGTTGCGGTCTCGTCGACTGCCACCGGTTCGCTGACCAACACTGCCACGGTGTCAGCACCGGCCGGTGTCACCGACCCGAGTTCCGCCAACAACACGGCCAGCGACATCGACACACTGACACCGACGGCCGACGTCTCGATCACCAAGACCGACGGCCTCACCACCGTGGTGCCCGGCACCATCGTGACGTACACCGTGGTCGCTTCGAACCCAGGCCCCTCGACCGTCACCGGGGCGACGGTCAGCGACACGATCCCGGCCGCGCTCAGCGGTGCAACGTGGACGTGCGCGGCCAGCGCCGGCTCCACCTGCCCGGCCTCGGGCAGCGGCAACGTTTCCGCCGCGGTCACGCTGGCACCCGGCGGCGCAGCCACCTTCACGATCACGGCCACCGTCATCGCTTCGGCGACGGGCACGATCTCCAACACGGCGACCATCACCCTGCCCGGCACCGTGACCGACCCGACACCGGGCAACAACGCGGCCACCGACCTCACCACGGTCACGCCGCAGACCGATCTCACCATCACCAAGACCGACGGCGCGGCATCGGCCGTGCCGGGTCAGTCGACCACCTACACCGTCGTGGTCAGCAACACCGGCCCGTCGAGCGTGGCCGGCGCATCGGTGACCGACAGCGTGCCGGCGGGAGTGACCTCGATGTCGTGGACATGCGCGGGCGCCGGTGGTGGCACCTGCCCAGCGGCCGGCAGCGGCTCGATCAGCAGCAACGTCGACCTGCCGCTCGGCGCCTCGGTCACCTTCACGGTCACGGCGGTCATCGGCACCGGCGCGACCGGCACGCTGACCAACACCGCCACGGTCTCCGCACCGCTCGGCGTGACCGACATGAACGCGGCCAACAACACCGCCACCGATGTCGACAGCCTCACGCCTCGCGCCGACCTCGTCGTGACGAAGACCGATGGCGTTGCATCCGTCATCCCCGGTCAGTCGACGATCTACACCGTGACGGTCGCCAACAACGGTCCCTCGAACGCACCGGCCACCAGCGTCGTCGACGCAGTCCCGGCCGGCGAATCGTTCACGTCGTGGACCTGCACGCCCAGCGCCGGCGCCGGTTGCACGGCGGCGAGCGGTAGCGGCGCGATCAACACGACCGTGACCTTGCCGGTCGGCACCAGCGCGACCTTCACCATCGTCGCCGCGGTCAGCCCGGCCGCGACGGGCGTTGTCACCAACACCGCGACCGCCGCGCCGTCGGCGGGCATCGTCGACCCGACTCCGGCCAACAACTCGGCCACCGACACCGACTCGCTGATCCCGACGGCTGACCTGTCGATCACCAAGACGAACCTCCTCGCGTCGGTGGTGCCCGGTACCGCAATCAGCTACACGATCACGGCCTCGAACGCCGGCCCATCTGCGGTCGCCGGCGCCACCGTCGCCGACACCCTGCCGGCGTCACTGACCTCAACGACGTGGACCTGCACGTCGACCGGTGGAGGCACCTGCACAGCATCGGGCACCGGCTCGATCAGCGACACGGTGAACCTGCCGGTCGGCGCGACCGTGACCTACACGGTCAGCGGCACCGCCGCTGCCGCTGCCATCGGAACCATCACCAACACAGCAACGGTCACTGCCCCGCCAGGGGTCACGGACCCGGTGCCAGGCAACAACACCGCGACCGACAGCGATCCGCTGACGCCGCAGGTCGACCTGTCGGTCACCAAGACCGACGGACGAGCCATCGCCAACCCGCTCGACACCTTGACCTACACGATCGCCGTCCGCAACGCCGGGCCGTCGTCGGTCGCCGACGCCGTCGTGACCGACACCGTGCCGGCGAGCCTCACCGGCGTCACGTGGACGTGTGCCGATGGCCTCGGTGGTCACTGCGACAACGCCGGCCCGGTTGCCGGCAACATCAACACCACGGTCGACCTCGGCGTCAACGGCGGAGTGGTGTTCACTGTCACCGGCACGATCGCCGGCCCGACGGTCGGGTCGGTGGTCAACACCGCCAACGTGTCGGCGCCTGCGGGCGTCAGCGAGACGAACAGTGCCGACAACTCGGCGACCGATTCCACAGCGGTCACCACCACGGCAGCCCTGTCGATCACCAAGACCGACGGGCAGACGACCGATGTCGCCGGTACGTCGTCGACCTACACCATCACGGTCGTGAACTCCGGCCCGTCGTCGGTGGTCGACGCGGGTGTCACCGACGTGCTGCCGGCAGCGTTGACGAACGCATCGTGGACCTGCGTGGCCTCCGGGTCCGGCAACTGCGACAACGCCGGGCCGACCAGCGGTGACATCAACACCACCGTCGACCTCCCCTCCGGTGGATCCGCGACCTTCACCGTCACCGGCACGATCGCCGCCGCCTTCACCGGCGTGCTCTCCAACACGGCCACTGTGACCGCGCCTCCTGGCACGATCGACGATCCGGTCGACAACACGTCGACCGACACCACGACGGTCGTGGCGCAGGCCAACCTCATCGTCACCAAGTCCGACGGCACGACCACGGTGACACCCGGCGGCAACACCGTGTACATCGTCACCGTCGTCAACTCCGGTCCGTCGACCGTGGCCGGCGCTGCGATCACCGATCCACTGCCGGCCGGAGCCACGGCGATGAACTGGACCTGCACGTCGAGCGCCGGTTCGTCGTGCGCCGCGTCGGGCAGCGGCGCTCTTGGTGATACCACGACCCTCCTCCCTGGTGGGCAATTGACCTACCTCGTCACCGTCAACATCAGCGCTGCGGCGGTCGGCACGCTCTCCAACACGGCCACGGCGACCGTGCCGTCGACCGTGACCGAGACGTCGCCGCTCGACAACACCGCGACCGACGTCGACACATTGGTCGCCACGACCGACCTGGCGATCACCAAGACCGACAACGCGGCGACCGCCGTGCCCGGCACCGGCATCACCTACACGATCGTCGCCACGAACAACGGACCGTCCGACGCGCTCGGCGCCACGGTGACCGACAACTTCCCTGCCGGGCTCAGCGGGGTCACCTGGACCTGCGTCGGTGCCTGCACCCCCAGCGGCGCCGGTGCGATCAACGAGGTCGTCAGCCTGCCCGTCGGTGCCTCGGTCACCGTCACCGTGTCGGCGACGATCGCCACCAGCGCGACCGGAACGTTGACCAACACCGCCACCGTGACCCCAGCGGCCGGCGCGACAGATCCCAACCCCGCTGACAACTCGGCGTCCGACACCGACACCTTGGTGCCGCAGACCGATCTCTCGATCACCAAGACCGACGGTGCGGCCGTCGAGGTGCCCGGCACGCCGGTGACCTACACCATCGTGGTCGCCAACAGTGGTCCGTCCGACGTGGTCGGTGCCTCGGTGGTCGACGCCTTTGCGGCCAACCTGTCGAACGCCGTGTGGAGTTGCGTCGCGGTCGGTGGAAGTTGCCCTGCAGCCGGCGTGGGCAACATCAACACCACCGTCAACCTGATCGCCGGCGGCACGGCGACCTTCACGGTCACCGCCAACGTTGCTGCCTCGGCCACCGGCTCGGTCTCCAACACGGCGACGGTCGTGGTTCCCCCGGCCGCAACCGATCCCAACCTGGCCAACAACTCGGCCACCGACGTCGATGCCCTCACGCCCGAGATCGACCTGTCGGTGACCAAGACCGACAACGACCTCAGCGCACAACCCGGCGATGCCGTGACGTACATCATCGTGGTGACCAACGCCGGGCCATCGGCCGTCGTGGGTGCACCGTTCACCGATGTCGCCCCGGCATCGCTCGTCGGTGTGTCGTGGACCTGTGCCGCTTCGGCAGGCTCCTCGTGCGCCACTTCGGGTTCGGGCAATGCCATCAACACCCCCGTATCGCTGCTGCCCACCGGTTCCGCGACGTTCACCGTGAACGCCGCCGTTGCCGGTTCGGCGAGCGGCGTGATCGCCAACACCGCCTCGATCGACGCCCCGTCGGGTGTGACCGAGACGGCACCCGCCGACAACACCGCAACCGATACCACCTCGGTCACACCGACCGCTGACCTGCTGGTCACCAAGACCGACGGGTTGACATCGATCGCGGCCGGCGAGGCCGACACCTACACGATCGTTGTCACCAATGCCGGGCCATCGACCATCGCCGGCGCGTCGGTGACCGACGTGATCCCCCCGAGCATCGTCGGTGCGACGTGGACGTGCACCGCCTCGGCCGGGTCGACGTGTGGCAGTGCGGCAGGGTCGGGCAACATCAACCAGCTCGTCACCTTGCTGACCGGCGGAACAGCGACGTTCACGGTCACTGGCACGCTGGCCGCATCGACGGCTGCCGGCACGTTGACGAACACTGTCAACGTGGCGATGCCGGTCGGTTCGATCGACCCGACCCCGGCCAACAACCAGGCCACCGACACCACCACCATCGTGCGCCACGCCGACATCGAGGTCCACAAGACCGACGGTGCGTCGTCGGCCACGCCCGGCCAGACCGTGCAGTACACGGTCGTGGTCACGAACAACGGGCCGTCCAACGTCGCCGGCGTCGGCGTGACCGACTCGCTGCCCGCCGACCTGACCGGCGCAACATGGACCTGCTCGGCGACCGCCGGCTCGGTGTGCTCGCCGAGCGGTTCGGGGAGCATCAACACCCTCGTCGGTCTGCTCGCGGGCGGCACGGCGACGTTCACTGTCGACGCCACCGTGGTTGCCTCGGCCCTCGGTGTGCTGGCCAACACGGCTACTGCATCCGTTCCGCCAGGTGTGACCGACCCGGTTCCGGGCAACAACTCGGCGACCGACACCGACACGCTCAACCCGGTTGCCGACCTGTCGATCACCAAGTCCGACTTCTCGCCGACGGCGACGCCCGGCGCATCGGTGACCTACACGGTGGTGGTCTCGAACTCCGGGCCGTCGAATGTCGTCGGCGCCACCGTGGCAGACGCTCTGCCGGCGTCGTTGAGCGGCGTCACGTGGACCTGCTCGCTCAGCGGTTCGGGTTCGTGCCCGGCGTCGGGCAGCGGCAACGTCAACGTCCCGGTCTCGCTGACGGTCGGTGCCACCGCCACGTTCACGATCATTGGCACGCTGCTGGCTTCGACCACCGCCAATCTCGTCAACACGGCCTCGGTGACACCGCCGATCGGCGTGGCCGACCCGACGCCGGGCAACAACTCCGCCACCGACGTGGACACCCTGGCAAGGGTGGCCGATCTGTCGATGACCAAGACCGACTCCGCCGCCACTGCGACGCCGGGCGCAACGGTGAGCTACCAGATCGTCGCGGCGAACAGCGGGCCCTCCGACATCGTCGGGGCGACCGTCACCGACACCCCGCCGGTCGAGCTCGGCAGTGTCACCTGGTTGTGCGCCGCTGCGGGTGGCGCGTCGTGCTCGAGCTCGAGTGGCGTCACGGCCATCAACGAGCTCGTCGACATCCCCGTTGGTGGCTCGGTCACGTTCACGCTCACGGCCACGCTCGACGCCGCTGCCACGTCACCCGTGGCCAACACGGCGACCATCACGCCTCCGGTCGGCGCAACGGACCCGAACCCGACCAATGACTCGGCAACCGACACCGATACGGCGGTACGAGTTGCCGATCTCTCGCTGACCAAGTCGGTCGACCTGGCCTCGGCGCTGCCCGGCGACGTGGTGCACTACACCGTCGTGGTCGGCAACGCCGGGCCGTCCGACATCGATGACGCCCCGGTCAGCGATGTCATCCCGGCCGGCCTGACGGCGGTGTCGTGGACGTGCACACCGTTGGCCGGCGGCAACTGCGACCAGGTCGGGCCCGTCAGCGGCAACATCGCGGCCACCGTCGACCTCATCGTGGGCGGCAGCGTGTCCTTCACGATCACCGCGACCGTGGCACCGAGCGCGACCGGCACGATCGTCAACACCGCAGCAGTCGCCGCACCGGCGGGCTCCAGCGATCCCGATCCGTCGAACAACACCGGGTCGGCATCGACGACCATCAACCCGAAGGCCGACCTGTCGATCACCAAGACCGACGGAAACGTCACCGACATCGCCGGCACCTCGATCCAGTACTCGATCGTCGTCACCAACAACGGTCCATCCACCATCGCCAACGCTCCGGTCAACGATGTCATCCCCGCAGCTCTGTCGACCGTTTCGTGGACGTGCACTGCCTCTGCTTCGTCGACGTGCGACAACCCGACCGGCAGCGGCAACATCACCGCGACGGTCGACTTGGTGGCCGGCGGTACGGCGACGTTCGTCGTCGATGCCACGATCGACCCGGTGTTCACCGGGGTGTTGTCGAACACCGCCGCCGTGACCATGCCGGGTGTCGGTGTCGACCCGACACCCGCCAACAACACTGCTACCGACACGACCACTGTGATCGCCCAGGCGGATCTGTCGATCACCAAGACCGATGGCACCCTCACCGCCACCCCGGGCGGCACGACCGTGTACACCGTGACGGTCGGCAACGCCGGCCCGTCGACGGTCATCGGCGCCGCAGTCACCGATGTGCTGCCGGCCGGTGCAACGGCGATGAGTTGGACATGCACAGCGTCTGGTGGTTCCTCGTGCACAGCGTCGGGCAGCGGAGCGCTTGCCGACACGGTCACACTGTTGTCGGGCGGCAGCGCCACTTATCAGGTCACGGTTGCCATATCCAGCGCTGCGACCGGCACGCTGGTCAACACCGGTACGGTCGTCGCGCCGGTCGGCGTCACGGACCCGGCTCCGGCGAACAACACCGCGACCGACGTCGACACGCTGACGCCGCGTGCCGATCTGTCGATCACCAAGACCGACGGCGTGGCCACCGCCGTGCCCGGCACTCTCGTGTCGTACACCATCGTCGCCGCGAACGCCGGGCCCTCCGATGCCGTTGGCGCGGCCGTCAGCGACATCGTTCCCGCATCGCTGGTCGGCGCGACATGGACGTGCATCGGCTCGAACGGCGGCACGTGCACACCGTCGGGCGCCGGCAACATCGCCGACACCGACAGCCTCCCGGCCGGCGCGTCGGTGACCTACTCGATCACGGCCACGCTCGGTGCGGCGGCAATCGGAACCCTGGTCAACACCGCATCGATCACCGCTCCGGCAGGCACGACCGATCCCGATCTCAGCAACAACTCGGCCACCGACATCGACACGCTGACGCCGCGGGCCGATCTGTTCGTGACCAAGACCGACGGGCAGCCGAGCGTGGTGCCGGGTACGCCGGTCACGTACACGGTGGTCGCCGGCAACGCCGGGCCATCGGCGGTCTCCGGCGCGACCATCACCGATCTGCTGCCCGCAGCGCTGCTGGGCGCGACATGGACGTGCACGGCCTCGGGCGGCACCTGTCCGGCCAGCGGCACCGGCAACCTCGCTGCCAGCGTCGATCTCCCGGTTGGGGGCACGGCCACGTTCACGATCGACGCGACGGTGTCGCCCGCAGCCACGTCGACCCTCGCCAACACCGTCTCCATCGCACCGCCGAGCGGCGTCACCGACCCGGTCGCCGGCAACAACACGGCAACCGACACCGACACGTTGAACCCTGAGGCCGACCTGTCGATCAGCAAGACCGACGGTCGCGTCAGCGCCCAGCCGGGCGACGCCATCACGTACACGATCGTGGTTGCCAACGCCGGCCCGTCAGCGGTCATCGGCGCACCCGTTGTCGACACTCTTCCTGCCGGCTTGGGTGCGACATCGTGGACGTGCACGCCGTCGGCCGGCGCATCGTGCACTCCGTCGGGCAGCGGCAACATCAACACGACGGTCGGTCTCGCCGTCGGTGCCACCGCGACCTTCACCATCACGACCTCCATCACGGCGGCCACCGGTGTCGTCGTCAACTCGGCCCGCATCGACGCACCGGCCGGTGTCAGTGACCAAAACCCCGCCGACAACGTGGCCACCGACACGACCTCCGTCACGCCGACCGCAGATCTGTCGATCACCAAGACCGACGGCCTCACCAACGTCGCCGCCGGTCAGGCGGTCACGTACACGGTCGTCGCCACCAACGCCGGCCCATCTCCGATCATCGGGGCGAATGTGTCGGACTCGCTGCCTGGCGTGTTGCTCGGAGCATCGTGGACCTGCTCGGCGACCGTTGGGTCCACCTGCGCCAACCCGACCGGGCTGGGCAGCGTCAACGAGCTCGTCGACCTCGCCGCGGGCGGCCAGGTCACGTTCTCGATCACCGCGACGGTCAACGCCTCGGCGGCCGCCGGGCTGTTGTCGAACACAGCATCCATCACCATGCCGTTCGGTGCGGTCGACCCGACGCCCGCCAACAACGCCGCGACCGACACCACCACGATCAACCGCCGCGCCGATCTCGCCATCTCCAAGAACGACTTCACCGGCAGCGCCGTGGCCGGTGGCTCGACGACCTACACCGTGGTCGTCTCCAACGGTGGCCCATCGAACGTCTTCGGGGCAACGGTCACCGATGCCGTCCCGGCCGGCGCCACGACGATGAGCTGGACATGCAGCGCGACCGCGGGCGCGTCGTGCGCACCATCCGGCACGGGTGCGATCGCGGCCGTGGTCAACCTCGCCGCCGGCTCGTCGATGACCTTCACCGTTGTCGTCGGCCTCGACCCGGCGACGTCGGGCCTGCTGACCAACACGGCGACGGTTCTGCCTCCGGCCGGTGTCGTCGACCCGAACCCAGCCGACAACTCGGCCACCGACGTCGATGCGATCACCGGTGTCGCCGACCTCACGATCACCAAGACCGACGGCTCGCCGACGGCGACGCCTGGCACGACCACCGTGTACACGGTCGTGGTCACGAACAACGGACCATCGAACGTGGTCGGCGCTTCCGTGGCCGACCTCGCGCCCGTCGGCGTCACCTTCACTTCGTGGACGTGTGCGGCTTCGGCCGGCGGGAGCTGCAGCAGTCCTTCCGGTAGCGGCAACATCGCCACGACGGTCGATCTGGCGGTCGGCGCATCGGCGACCTTCACGATCAACGCCTCGATCGGCGCCGCGGTGACGGGCGCCGTCACCAACACCGCGACGATCGCTCCGCCGGTCGGCGTCACAGACCCGAACCCGGCCGACAACGCGGCCAGCGACACCGACACCATGGCCCCGATCGCCAACCTGGCCATCACCAAGACAGATGGCTCGGCGACCGTCACCCCTGGCGGACCCGTCGTCTACGCGATCGTCGTCACCAACGCCGGCCCCTCGAATGTCGTCGGTGCCTCGGTCACCGACCTCCTGCCGGCAAGCGTGGTGGGGGCCACATGGACGTGCACCGGCAACGCCGGCGGTAGTTGCGGGGTCTCCAGCGGCCCGGCTCCGATCAACCAACTGGTCAACCTGCCTATCGGTGGATCGGTGACCTTCACGGTCACCGGTTCGGTCGATCCTGCGTTGGCCGGCAACCTCACCAACACTGCGACGGTCGCCGCCCCTGTCGGCACGACCGACCCCAACCCAGCGAACAACTCGGCCACCGATGTCGACACCCCGACGCCGGTCACCGACCTCGGTGTGACCAAGACCGACGGCCTGGCCTCGGCGCTGCCGGGTGACGTCGTGACCTACGTCGTGACGGTCTCCAACAGTGGCCCCAGCGATGCCGTCGGCGCCACACTCACCGACGCCGTGCCGGCCACCCTCACCGGCGTGACCTGGACGTGCGCGGCGATCAACGGCTCGTGCTCCGCCAGCGGCAGCGGGTCGCTCAACCAGCCGATCAACGTCGCTGTAGGCGGCACCGTCACGTTCTCGGTCACCGGCACTGTGGTCGGTTCGGCAACCGGCTCGATCACCAACACTGCGACGGTCACGGCTCCGGCCGGCGCCAACGACCCGAACCCTGGCAACAACTCGGCCACCGATGTCACGACCGTGAACCCGAAGGCCGACCTGTCGATCACCAAGACCGACGGCAACCTCACCGACATCGCCGGCACGACGGTGACCTACACGATTGCTGTCACCAATGCCGGTCCGTCGAGGGTCACCAGCGCCCCCGTGGCCGACGTGCTGCCGCCGCAGCTCAGCGGCGCTGCGTGGACGTGCACGGCGACCGCCGGTTCGGCATGCGGTGCGCTCAGTGGCGCAGGCAACATCGCGACCAGCGTCGACCTGCTCTCCGGTGGTGTCGCCACGTTCACCGTGACCGCAACGATCGCGGCATCCTTCACCGGCACGATGTCCAACACGGCCACGGTTGGCATGCCGGGCCCGGGCGTCGACCCGACACCGGCCAACAACACCGCGACCGACACGACCGCCATCGTCGCCGTCGCCGATCTTTCAGTGACGAAGACCGACGGCGTGGCGACAGAGGTGCCGGGCACACCGGTGTCGTACACGATCGTGGTGTCCAACGCCGGTCCGTCGAACGTCGTCGGCGCTTCAGTGGCTGATGCCATGCCGGCGACGCTGTCGAACGTGTCATGGTCCTGCACCGGCGCCGGCGGTGCCACGTGCGCGCCATCGGGAACCGGTGACATCGCCGACGTGGTCGCCGTGCCATCGGGCAGGTCCGTGACGTACACCGTCACCGGCGACTTGGCAGCGAATGCCACCGGGTCGTTGGTCAACACGGCGATGGCCACGGTGCCGGGCGGCGTGACCGACCCAGACGTGTCGAACAACTCGGCGACGGATGTCGATGCTCTGGCGCCGACCGCCGACCTGTCGGTGACCAAGACCGACGGCGTGGCGTCGGAGGTGCCGGGCACACCCGTGTCGTACACGATCGTGGTGTCGAACGCCGGTCCGTCGGATGTCGTGGGCGCTGGGGTGGCCGATGTCTTGCCGGCCTCCATCCAAGGCGGTTCGTGGACCTGCGTGGCCATCAGCGGCACCTGCGCGGCCTCAGGGTCGGGCAACATCAACACGACCGTCGCTCTCGCTGTGGGCGGTTCTGCGACGTTCACGGTCATCGGCACCGTGTCGACATCGGCGACGGGCTCGATCACCAACACGGTGTCGGTGAGCGCGCCGGTGGGCGTGACCGATCCGAATCCGGCGAACAACTCCGCCACCGACGTCGACGCGCTGGTGCCG
>JANPOJ010000504.1:0-1870 GCA_031427935.1 Ilumatobacteraceae bacterium
TCGGCCGGGTCGGCCTCCAGAATATGGCCGGCGATCACTTTCGCACGCTCGACCACACGGACGCTTGCAGTTCGGACGCCTTCGCCACCAACCGCTGTTGCCCGTGAGCCCATGGTCCCGATGCCTTGCGGGACCGTGGCAGTGTCGCCGTGACGGACGCTGATCTTGTCGAATGGGATACCCAGCTCACTCGCCGCTATTTGAGCGAAGGTGGTGACAGTCCCCTGCCCATGGGGTGATGCACCGGTGTAGATGATGGCGCTGCCGTCGGGCTGAACGCGAATCTGCACCGACTCCCACGAGCCGAGATGTCCGAAGCCCTCGAGCGATCCGGGGGGGCCGAACGCGGCGATCTCCAACCAGCTCGAGAAACCAATGCCGATGAGCTTTTCGTCCGCCGTATTTCGTCGGCGGGCCTGCTCGGCCTTCAGTGCGTCGTAATCGAACAAGGTGAGCAATTCGGTCATTGCCCCGGCGAAGTTGCCGCTGTCGTAGACAGCCAACGGGGAATGCGTTGCATATGGAAACTCGTCGGCGGCGATGAAGTTCCGCCGGCGGACCTCGACAGGATCGATGCCCGACTGATCAGCAACGCGATCGATGATCAGTTCGATGAGGTAGCTCGCCTCTGGGCGACCAGCGCCGCGATAGGCAGCAACTGGCGTGGTGTTCGTCACGACATTCCGCCAGGAGATTGCCACCTTGGGGATCTTGTAGCAGCCAGCAGCCATCGCGGTCGTCAGCACAGGTAGGCCCATGCCCGTTGGGTCGGGGTACGCCCCTTGATCCTGTGTGACACGTACTCGCATGGCGAGCAATTTGCCCTGGTCGTCGTACGCGACGTCGACGTCTTGCTCCTGGGCCCGACCGTGGTACATGAGCACCTGGCATTCGCTGCGGGTCTGGGTGTACTTCACCGGTCGGGCGAGTTTGCGCGACAACTCACAAGCGAGGAAGTACTCCGGCACGAAGTTGATCTTGGCGCCGAACCCACCGCCGACATCGGGGGTGATCACCCGAGTGGTGTCCTGAGGGATACCGAAGTAGGCCGCAATGGTATTGCGTAGGTGGTGCGGTGCCTGGAACGTGGCCCACAGGGTGAGACCGGAGGGACCCCAATCGGCGAGGCATGCATTCGGCTCGATCGGCACCGCTGCACAGCGGTTGTTTACGAGGTGCAGCGACGCGATATGCGGCGCCGCAGCAAAATCTGCGGCCAGGTCGTCAACGAACGGCTGGTTGAACACGGTGTTGCCACCGAGGACCGAGTGCAGCACAGGTGCACCGTCGGCGAGCGCAGCGGTGATGCTGGGAGCGGCGGGCATCGACTCGTAGTCGACGATGACGAGTTGCGCCGCGTCAGCAGCGACATACTTCGTCTCAGCCACGATGACCGCCACGGGTTCTCCGACGAAGCGCACAACATCCGTGGCGAGCAGCGGCCTGCCAAGGCCGGGGAGACCCAGCGTGGAGAGACCGGCGATGTCGGCAGCAGTCCACACGGCAAGCACACCGGGGAGCGCGAGCGCTTCCGCGGTATCGACGGCGACGATGCGGCCGTGCGGCTCCGTCGACGTGACGAATGCCATGACAACGGCGCCCGCAGGCGTGATGTCATCGACGAACTGGCCTCGTCCGGTGATCAGGTTGGGGTCTTCCTTGCGCAGGACACGCGCACCTATCAACGACATCTCGGCTCCTCACTCTTCCCCACGCAAATATTGGCGTTTACATTTGTTCCCGTCCCGCATAAACAGTTGCGACTCATCGCGACGCTTCCGCGGCATCGTGTTGGCGCCGACGGGCCGCAAGACGAATGGTCCGACGCTCGAGCAACTTGGACATACCGACGGCGATGATGAGGGCGAGG
>JANPOJ010000505.1:0-1978 GCA_031427935.1 Ilumatobacteraceae bacterium
GCCGACATCGATCGTCGTGGCGAACCCGTCGCCATGTTGGGTGCCAGCGAAGGCGGCATCTACGAGCGGTACGGATTCGGGATCGCAACGCAGGCGCGGTTGACCACGATTGATCGACGGTTGGCCCAACTTCGTCCGGAGTTCAGACCGCCGCCCGGCACCGTGCAGTTCGTCGAGGGCGAGGATGCAATCACCCACGTCACTCGGGTCTGGTCGCGATATCACCAGCTGCGGTCCGGCGAAGTGGACCGCAACGACGCATGGCATCGCCACCTATCCGACATCCGCGCCATGGCTCGTGGAGAGTTCGGTTCGTCGGTGTACCTTGCGCATCGCGACGGCTACGCCATCTACCGGATCGCCGAGCATTGGAACGACGGGCACCCGGCACACGACATGAACGTTGTCGAACTGGTGGCCGTCACCCCAGAGGCGCATGCAGCGCTGTGGCACACGTTGCTCGGTGTCGACCTCGTCGGGCCGATCACGTCGCGTCAAGTTCCTGTCGATGATCCGCTGCCGTACCTGTTGACCAACCAGCGGGCGCTGCAGACGACCGGGCTGAACGACGGGGTCTGGGTCAACGTTCGAGATGTCGCGACATGCCTCGCGTCGCGGGTCTACGGCACGACCGATCGACTCGTCGTCGAGGTCGACGGGGCCCGATGGTCGGTCGACGGCGGGCCCAATGGCGCGACCTGCCGCAAGGTCCGCACGCGACCGGATCTCGTGTTGGATCACGCCTCGCTGGGCGCGCTGCTGCTCGGTGGGGTTCGTCCATCTGCGCTAGCGGCAGGCCGGCGCTTGACGGCACGAAATGCCGACGTGCTGCGTCGCGGCGATGGCTTCTTCATGACCTCGCCCGCACCGCACTGCCTGACGAACTACTGAGCGGCGAGGTCACGCCAGACGGCCCGGTGAAAGGCCAGATAGCCGCGGTACCGCAGTGTGGTGACGCCGCGGAGCTGTGCGTCGGCATCGCCCAGACGCCACCACGACGCGGTGGGGAACACGTGATGGGCGAGGTGGAAGTTGCCGTTGAGGGTCAGCCAGCGGTACATCGCAGCCGAGCGCACGGATCCCGTGGCTGTGACCATCGGGTTGTTGTGCGGCGCGGCGTAGTGCTCGGGCAGGGCGAAGAACGTGTACGGCCCGCACAGGAACAGCAGCATCGGCACGAGCCACCACTGCAGCAGTTGAGCGCCGTGGCCACCGACGATCGCCCCTGTCGACACGCCCAACCACAGCGCGAACGGCATCCATCCCCATCGACGCACGTGCCGCTCGAGTGACGCTGCGCCCACATACGCGGGCGGGCGACCGAGCAGTGTGCCCAGGGCACCGCCGACGAGTTGCACAGCGAACGAAACGCCGCCGATCAGCAAGCCGACCACGTACACGGCGCGGGCCCGCAGGTGAACGGGCCCGACCGACAACGGGCGGGTCAGCACCTCGTCGTAGAAGCCCTCCGGGTCCGACAGGTCGTGATCCCGACGTGTCAGCGCGTGGTGAGTGAGGTGGAAGCAGCGGTAGGTCGGGCCGTGGAAGCCCTCGAGCGCGCCGGTGACGGCGGCGACCAGATCGTTGGGCCAGCGACGGACGAACAGGCTGCGATGGATGGCCTCGTGGTGCGCGGCGTCGATGCGCATCATGCACATGACCAGACCCACCCAAGCGATGACCCAACCCCACCAGTGGTAGATCGTCTCCCCGATGGCGATGAACGCGGCGTACAACACCACGGTCTCGGTCAACATCAGCGTCGCCCGCACGGCGCTGCGATCCGCAACGCGGGCGCGTGTGCCCCACTGCCGGATCTCCGCTGGCACGGCGAACAACGGCAACGTGCTGTCTTCGGCGACGGAGGGTGCCAGTTCGGTGGGCATCGGTTCCAGACTTTGCGTTATCTGGAAACCAAAGGCAAGCACCTACAGCGTCCAGCCGCCGCGCCAGTATCACCTTACCGGTATTGTCGGAC
>JANPOJ010000506.1:0-3636 GCA_031427935.1 Ilumatobacteraceae bacterium
CGGGGCAAAGGAGTCCGTGCTGGTCGGCGCGCCACTGACCCCGTACGACACGAGGTCGAACGCTGCTGAATTGAAGAACCCAGACGTCGAATGGGCGACGAACACTTCCCTGACGGGCTTGGCTCCGGCCGGCGGTGCAGCTGCCTGCACCAACGCAACCTGCGAGCCGTCTGGGCTGATCTCCGGATCATCGAGATCACCGGACATGACCTGCCCCGGTGACGTGCTGACGATCTTGGTCACCCCCGCTGCCCGGTCGCGCACGTAGATCTGTCGCGTGGTCAATCCTGCGGCGCCGATGATGTCTGGGATGTTCGACGTGAACGCGACGTAACGACCGTCGGCCGACAACGACGGGTTGTAGTTGATCTCGGAGATGTTGTCGCCACCATTGCCGGCGGAGATCAGCTCGAGGTTGCAACTCGCTGTTTGCGACACGCATGGTGGAGTCCAGCCCATCACGGCGTTTCGTGTTCGGTCGTTGATCGTTGTCTGGCCACCGACCGCGAGGAACCCTCCCGTGTCGGTGATGTCGATCGAGTTGGCGTTGAAAACCCCGTTGATGAGGAGCGTCTCGGTCACCGGTGCGTTCGTGTCGATCCTGCCGATTCGTGACGCAGTGTTGGCCGGTGCGGCGATGTACGCCACATAACGGCCATCCGCTGAGATCGCCAACGGACCTAGAAATGCTCCCACCTCGGCAAGATTCGGGAAGCCGGGGGCCGTCGATACCAGAGCAGGTGAGCTACCCGTACATCTATTCCAGGTGTAGACGTCCCATTGAGGCGGAACAAAGAAGGCGAAAAAGGGGGGCACGAAGCCCCAGTAGGCAACATGACAGCCATCGCGGCTCAACACACCACCGGTGGTAGTGGTGACGCCAAGCGGCGCCGATACCTCGATCGTCGTTCCGGCGGCGCGGTCGCGGAGGTAGACCCAGCCCAAAACGTGCGCGGTGGTCGTCGGCGCTGGAGCCGTGAAGACGACGGTGTTGCCGTCGCCTGACACCGACGGCAGAGAATCTTGCGACGCCATCGCGCCGCCAGCTACAGGGTCGACGGAGATCAGTTCGGCGGGCGCAGCGGCAACGGAGTCGCCCTCACCGATCCACCCGATGGTTCCAGCCATCAGCAGCACGGCAAGCGCGGCGCGGCCTGCCTTGCCCCGCGCGGGGTTGCGAAAAACTGCGGGACGCCGCCATGGTCCACCCATACGGGTTACAGCGAACACTGTGCCTGCCTGTTTGTCAATCACGGCGTCCTCAGCCTCCACGGCTGACGAACCACCGAGTGCGGTTCACTTCTGGAAGCCGCCAAACGAACCGGAGATGGCGCAGCCTGGCAGCGCCGGGCCGGGCTGGATACACGAGACCGACATCGTGAGGGTCGAACCCGGGTTGAACATGAACGGCGCCACGAAGTGCAGGTCGAGATCTCGGAAGTTCTCGAGCGCCGACTGCATGATGATGTTGCCGTCGCGCTTGATCTGCACGTAACCGGTGTCACCGTTCGGGTTCTGCAGCACCATGTCAGTCACGGCAAACGTCGAAGAGAACGGGTTGATGAAGTCCGAGGCCCCACCCAGCGGCACCTGTGATCCGAAGCCGAGCTGGAAGTCGGCAGGGTTCCCGAACGGGGTGGCAAACGTCGATGTCGGCGTGGTGGTGGTCGTGGCCACCACAACCGCACCGCCGCCAGCCAGTGTCGTCGTGGTCACGGTGGGTATTCCGCCACCGGGCAGCGTGGTCGTGGTCGCACCACCGCCACCGCCTTCCCCGGCGGTCGTGGGCGTGAGCGCGTCGACCTTGTCGTTGAGCGAAGCGAGTGGGGCCGCCACGGCATCTTTGGCGGCGGACTCGACGGTCGGCTTGAACAGCGTGATCCACAAGATCCACAAGATCAGCAGCAGCGCGATCACGGCGATGATCGCCTTGATGAGCCACGGCGGCACCAGCGCCTCTTGCAGCAGCGTGCCGTTGACCGTCTCGGGCTTCGGCCCGACGACCGGGATCGGCATGGTCGTCGCGCCGGGCGGGGCAGGCGGCGCAGGCGGAGCGCTCAGCGCCCCGGCCATTTGTGGCGCAGGCAGTTCGGCGTGGCGTGCCCGCTCGGTGACCAGCACCTGGAACTGGTGGGTCTTGGGTGGCCCCTTCCAGAACGTGTCGTGGGGGATGACCTCGAACTTGGTGAAGTGAGCCGTGCCGGGCTCGACGATCAGCGCCTGCCTGGCGAACTCGTAGCGGCAGGCGTTCTCCGGATCCGCCCCGGAGAACTCGACCTCGATCGGTGCGTTGCCGCGGTTGTCGACGGCGATCTCGAACTGCCCCTTGCGGCGACCCCTCGCCGTGACCGGGTAGATCTCGACGGTGCGGTCGGCGAAGCGCCCGACGGTGACGACGCCTTCTTCCACGGCCGACCCCATGGGGTCCTCGCCCGAGACGACCTTGATGCCGAACGGTGTCGGCCCCGGCGCGGTGTTGGGCGACTTCGGTGGACGAAAGTGCACGGTGACCGTGCCCTCTGCCCCCGGGAACAGCGACAGCACTTCCGGTTCGGCTTCGATCCACGCCGCGCCTGCACCGAGTCCTTCGAACGTGAACTGATCGACGACGGAACCGTTGTTACGAACCCTGAGCTGAGCCGAAACCTCTTGACCGGGTTCGACAGCGAGCTCGGGTCGATCGAGAGACGCGCTCGAACCCATGGTTTCGATCGTAGCCACAGGCCCGCGCTGCGAGAAGCGATCCGAGGGCAGAACAATTGCCCGTTGAGTCGCCGTTGATTGCTCGTTGAGGCGTTGAGCGCATGCTGCCGACGACCTCGTCGACCGATGCTCGGCTGCACGAGAAAGTCAGTGGGGATTCCAGCGGGGTATCTGGGGCGGGCATCACCGTCTCCATGACAAGACAGTCAGATGAAGGGAACGGGAAATGTCCGATCGAATTGCCGTCTACGTCCATGGTGACGACCCGATCTCCGAGGCAGGGGTCGCGGCACAACTCCGTGGCCGGCCGGAGGCCTACGTCGTCGAGCGCGAGTGCATCGACGACGCAGTGGTCGCCGTCGTCGTCGCCGACGAGATCGACGAAGCCACAGTACGCGTGGTGCGCGGAATCCAACGCGGCGGCTGCCCGCGGGTGGTGCTGGTCGCCACGCAACTCGACGACAACGGGTTGATGATCGCCGTCGAGGCCGGTGTCTCGGGTGTGTTGCGCCGACGCGAGGCCAGCCCGGAAGTGCTGGCGAGGGCGGTCGTCGCGGCTGCTAACGGTGACGGAACACTGGCACCTGACCTGATCGGGCGGCTGCTCAACCAGGTCAGCCGGTTGCAACAAGACGTGCTGACGCCACGCGGCATCGGGTCGGATGGGCTCAGCGGTCGCGAGCGCGAGGTGCTGAAGCTGCTGGCCGACGGGCTCGGCACCAACGAGATCGCCAGCGCGCTCGCCTACTCGGAGCGCACGATCAAGAACGTGATCCACGACGTGACCACGCGCCTCAACCTGCGCAATCGATCACATGCTGTCGCCTACGCCGTCAAGGCCGGCATCGTCTAGCCGACGCCGCTGGTCGTCTGCCGACCGGGCCCAGAACGCTGCTCTGTGCGACGTTCTCGACGGGCCTGCCGATCTGGGCG
>JANPOJ010000507.1:0-4212 GCA_031427935.1 Ilumatobacteraceae bacterium
CGGCGGTCACAAAGCGAATGCCGTGCGCCACGAACACGATGCGCACGTCGTACTCGGCCAGATCGTTCTGGTAAGTGGTGACCATGTTGTTGATGCTGGTAAGCATGGCGCTGAAGCGGGTCGTACGCCGAGATCTCCGACCACCGCCGGTAGGCGATCGAGAACGCGTCTTGCACGAGATCGTCGGCTTCCACTGCCGAGCCGGCCAGCACATAGCCGAGTGCGACACACCGTCGATAGCCGCGTTGATAGAAGTCGTCGAAGTCGACATCGATCAAGCCAGGCTCATCGCCATTGTCGGCGTGAATCACCATCACGCATCATTACTTGCCGCAGCGCGCTTCCCGGTTGACACGAGTGGTCAGTGGGGAGCGTATGACTCCAGAACATTTCCATCCGCGTCGATCAACTCGGTCAGCAGGGTTTCGTCAGGTATGGCGATCAAGGCAATACGCACGCCGTCCGTGCCTGGAAGCTCGTGCAATGGGATGGTGTACCGCTCGCCGTTGGAACGCAGCACACGCAGCGCCACCGCGTTCGGGTCCTTCGTGATTGCCAACGGGCTGCAACACGTCACCTGATTGCCCGCCGAAGGCGCAATCCGCTCCCCGAAAAGTTCCGCCGCAACGTCTCCAGCGATTGAATAGCGAATATCCATGCGGTCGTAGACCCTGGTGATCTTGGCATCCCACGATTCGCCCGATGGCAGCACGCCCGACCACCGTTCTTCGTTGTTGGACACGTCGTCGACCGACACGGTGATGGCGACATCGCGCGGCTCACCGACGAACGGCGGTGCAGTGTCAGTCGGAACTTCAGGCGGTGAGGTACCGGCGACGACCGTGGCGACTGGGGCATTGACCCGAGAGCCAAACGCGGCCCATTCGTCCGGGGATGCGCGCGAGGCCGAGGCTGCGGCCTTGAGGATCTCATCGCTGGTGACGCCTTGACCGGTGAGCACGAACTCGAGACCATCTCGGCGCCACAACACCGTCCAGGAGGTTGTCGGCTGCGCCTGGATGGTGGATGTCACACTGCCGAGAAACCCGGAGAAATCGCCGACCGAAGCCGGCTTGAAGTCGAGGAACGCTGAGCCGAACCCGAGGAGTGCCGGAGATGCGGGGCGAACTGCAAACTGCAGGCTGCCCGACCCATTGCCGGGCGGCGCGTAATCGACAGAAACAACTTCGAGATGCCGGTCGCTCGCCGAGACGACCTTGTGCATCCCATCCGGAAGCGCAGAATCCCCGATGTCGTAGTGGCCTGCAGCGTCTGGCGCAAGCGTTCGGGCGAGTTCGCGCAACACGTCGTCGCTGATTCCGTGAGACTCTAGATAGACCCAGACGGAGTCGATTTCGACGTACAGCCCTCTGCCTCCGCTCGGCAGTGTGGCGAACGCGGCACGCTTGCCATCGAGATCGAACTCCTGGTAGCTGAGCACCTCGCCGGAGTACGACCCGAGTTCAAACCCCTGAGTCGTATCGGTGGTGCCATGCACCGTGAGTGAGGGACCGACCGGTTCGGCGTCGGTCGCGTACATGTTCATTGCGAACCCGTCGGGGAGGGGGCGCTGTGGGGCAGTCGTCTGGTCGAATACGTTGGTCGGCCTCCAGCCCGATGGCAGGTCGCGCAGCAACCACCGCAGCCGCGCTGGATCGTTGCCGACGGGTTCGTTGCGGTTCGTTCCGACGGTGATCAGGCCGATGACGACCACAACAACGGCGGCGAGCGCTACGACGGGGGCGACCCACCGGCGCGGGGTGCGCAGGCTCAGTTCCGGCAACGGCCGCAGCGAAACATCCCTCCGCAGCGTCGCGACAGCCCGGCCGGCCAACTCGTCGATCGATTCGTGCTTCATCAACTCAGACATCGTGTTCCTCTTCGATCTGCGCGCCCAGACGATCCGCGAGGGTCCGTCGAGCCCTGAACAACTGGGTCTTCACCGTGCCGGTCGAACAGCCGAGCACCGCTGCGATTGCATCCACCGACTGATCCTCCACGTAGTGCAGAACGACCACCGCCATTTGCTGACGAGGCAACGACCGCACCGCCGCCCAGAACGCTTCATCGACCGGCTCGGCCGCAGTCGACAACTGAACGGAACGTGCAGCCAACCGTTGGCGCATGTTCAACTCGTGACTCAGCCGCCGCCACCTCGACACCGCCCGATTGGTGATCACCCGGCGCACCCATGCAGCCGGGTCCTCATAGCCCCCGACCACGCCCCAACGACGATGCGCAGCCGCATACGCCTCCTGCACGAGGTCCTCCGCATCAACCCAACTCCCCGTCAGGGAGTACGCCAGCGACAGCATGCGTCGACCGGTCTGGACGTAGAACGACTCGAAGTCGACGGTGATGACCGCAGGAAGTTCGCCGTTGGTCACCATCACAGTTGTCTACACGCCCGACTCGGCAGCCCGGTTGACACGCGTCCGCGAATAGCCTCCATCGGGTGAGCAAACGTGCGTGGGACAGCGAGACGTTGCCGCAAGGCGACGACAAGGTCACCGCGGTTCAGCAGATGTTCGATGCGATCGCGCCGCGATACGACTTGGTCAACCGGATCATGACGTTTCGCCTCGACGTACGCTGGCGACGCAAGGCCGTGCGGCTGCTGGCGCTCCCGCCGGCCAGCACGGTGATCGACCTCGCCAGCGGCACCGGCGACCTGTGTGTTGATCTGGCCCGTGCCGGCCATCGCCCGTTGTCGTTCGATCTCAGCTTCGGCATGCTCGCCGCCGACCGCAGTGGCGCGCCACGTGCGCAGTCCGACATCTTGCGCCTACCCCTGCCCGGCCATTCGGTCGACGGGGCGACGTGCGGGTTCGCACTGCGCAACCTGGTCGAACTGCCGAGGTTCTTCGACGAGCTCGGTCGAGTGGTGCGTCCCGGCGGACGGATCGCGTTGCTCGACGTGGGGGTGCCGCGCAACAAGCTGATCCGCTGGGGCAACAACATCTACTTCGGCAAGGTCGTACCCAAGATCGGCAGCCTGCTCAGCGATGGCGCGGCGTATCGCTACCTCCCCAAGAGCGTCGCCTACCTCCCGTCGCGCGACCAGATGCTGGCGGATCTGCGCGCCGCCGGATTCGCGGACGCCGAGCATCACCAACTCTCCGGCGGCATCACCCAACTGCTGCTGGGCACCCGGAGCTGACCACCGTGCGAGCCGTCAGCCGACCGCTCGATCGAGAGGTCGACCTCAACGACATCGCCCGCGGTGACGGGTACCTGTTCGTGCGCGACGGCGTAGGCGTTGCCGGCCGCGGTGTCGCTGCCCGCGTCGACATCGAGCACGTTGCAGAGTTCCTCGCGGCGATCGAACACGACGACCAGGCAGACGGCGCACGACCACTGGCGATGGGAGTTGTGCCCTTCAAGCCCGGTTCGCCGTGCGAACTGGTGATCCCGGCAATGGCCGTCGTCAAGGCGGCCGACGGTCGCAAGTGGGTGACGACCATCGATGGCGCGGCGGCCGAACTCGACACGCCACCGCGTCCTCAGCCGCGTGCGCAGAGCTTCACGAGCGAACCGCTGACGCCGGTCGGCCACTACCTCCGCGCGGTCACCGCTGCGCGAGATGCAGTGCGCGACGGTCGATTGACGAAGGCGGTGATCGCCCGCGAGATCTGCGTCAGCAGCGACGAACCCATCGACATCCACGCGGTGCTGGTGCGATTGCGGATGTCGTTCGGATCGAGTTATCGGTATTCGATCGATGGGTTCGTCGGTGCAATGCCAGAGCTCTTGGTCGCCGTGGAGGGCAACACCGTGCGCGCCCATCCCTTCGCCGGCACGACGCCGCGCAGCGGCGACCCCGATACCGATCAGCGGGCCGCAGCGGAGCTGTTGGCCAGCGCCAAGAACCAGACCGAGCACCGAGTCGTCATCGACATGATCCACGACACGTTGCTGCCGTGGTGCAGCTACCTCGACTGGGAGCCGGAGCCGTCGATCGTCGCCATTGCCAACGTGCAGCACCTCGGCACCCGGCTCGAGGGCCGGCTCTCCCAGCCGGCCCCGGATGTTGTGACGCTCGCACGAGCGCTCTCGCCGACACCAGCGCTCGGCGGCCACCCGCGGGCGGAGGCAATCGCGCTGATCGAGCGGGTCGAGGGATTCCGGCGCGGCCGGTACGGCGGCACGGTCGGATGGGTCGACTCACGCGGCAACGGCACGTGGGCTGTGGCCATCCGCTGTGCCGAGTTT
>JANPOJ010000508.1:0-3263 GCA_031427935.1 Ilumatobacteraceae bacterium
GTTGCCATCGCCTGCCTGCTCGGGGCGCAGTTCTTGCATTGGAGCGTGATCGATCTGCACGCCAAGGAGTGGACGGCAGCCGGCAACTTCTTCTTCATCCTCGCTCTCGTCGAGGGTCTGCTGACCGTGCTGGTGATCGCCGCCTTGGGCCCATGGGTCGCCAAGGCCGGCATCGCCATCAGCGCGGTGCCGGTCGTCGTGTGGGCGTGGGATCGTTCGATCGGGCTGCCGTTCGGACCGACCGAGGGCGTGCGCGGAACGATCGGCCGATCGGACGTGCTGTCGGTCGTGTTCGAACTGCTGACGATCGTGGCGTTGTGGCCGTTCTTGCGTCCTGGTTACGGAGCCAGGCGACCGGTTCGTCTCGATGTCATCAACAAGGCAGTGATCGGCATCACGATCGTGTACGTCGTCGGGTTCTCGTATTGGGCGATGATCGGTGACGAGGGGGCGGTGCACAAGACGAAGGGATCGTCGGCTTCCACCGTCGCCCAAACGGTCCCGACTCCGATCGTCGACTCGCCGCCCACCACCTCGGCAACCCCGTTGGTACCAGTTCAGACCCTGGCGTACACCGGGAACGAGTACAGCTTCTCGGGCCCGTCGACGGTCGCCGCCGGTGCCACGCGGTTCAACCTGCAGAACGCCGGCACCGAATCGCACCAGCTCGAGGTGGCGAGGATCCCCGATGCGGCCCCGACGCCGTCGACGCAGGAGAACCTGGCGATCCTGTTCGACCAGGCTCAGTTCCACACGGCGCTCGCCCCCACGGTGGTCGGCGCAACGGCGCTCGCCGATGCGGGCGCAACGGTGACCGTGGTCGCCGACCTCCAGCCCGGGCGGTACATCCTTGCCTGTGGAAACGTGACGTCGACTGGCGAGCGCCACTACTCCAAGGGGATGATCACCGTCTTGACTGTCACCGCCGCCGCGACCCCGTAGGCGGACCTAGCCGTTGACCTAGCCGAGGGTGATGATAGGCAGCAAGGTGAGACGAAATGGGTGCTACGTCCGCCGCGCGGCGATAGGTAGCGACGAACTGGGCAGCCCCTTTTCGCTACGTAGCCTTCCGGGGCTGTCCGGTTCGACCGATCGCATCGGTGCCGGCATCGGGCGGCGGCCGCCCCGCCTATCCGCCGCGACATGAGTGAGGTATCGGCGCGAGCGCGAACGCCATGAGTCAAGATTGTGTCTATGGACTTTGCGGAACGTGTAGCGATCGTGACCGGCGGTGCATCGGGGATGGGCGCCGCGACGGCTCGCCGCCTGGCTGCTGCCGGTGCTCACGTGGTGATCGTCGATCGCAACGCTGAGCTGGCTGTTTCCGTCGCGGCGGCGATCGGTGGCACGTCGATCGCCGGTGATGTCAGCGACTCGGGGTTCTGCGATGGCGTGGTCGCCGCAACCATGAGCCAGCGCCGACGACTCGATGTGCTGGTCAACGCAGCAGGCGTGATCGTTCGGGCCAGCGGCGAGCACACCACCGACGATCAATGGGCGCGGATCATGGGAGTCAACGTCAGCGGGACCTTCTACATGTGTCGAGCGGCCCTCCGGGTGATGAAGGCCCACGGTCGGGGTGCGATCGTCAACTTCGGATCGATCTGGGGCGATCTCGGTTCCGCCGGCGTGGCCGCCTATTGCGCGTCGAAGGGCGCGGTGCACAACCTGACGCGTGCCCTGGCGATGGATCACGCCGGCGATGGGATTCGCGTGAACGCGGTGTGTCCCGGTGAGGTCAACACTCCGATGCTGCAATCCGAACGGGACGAGGCGGTCACCAGCCACCTGCTTGCCCAGATCGCGGCAACCGTCCCGATGGGACGTCTCGCCGACCCTGACGAGATCGCCAGCGTCGTGTGCTTCCTGGCGTCGGATGACGCCAGCTACATGACCGGCGCGCTTGTCAGCGTCGACGCCGGATACGGAGCGAGGTGACCGTGGAGTACCGACGTCTCGGTCGCACGGGCGCGATGGTCGCACCCCTCGCGCTCGGCACCGACAACATCTTGAACCCGACGCCCGAGGACGAGTCGAGTCGCATGATCATCCGCGCCCTCGATGCCGGCATCAATCTGATCGACACCTCGAACAGCTACGGCGCGGGCGAGGCCGAGCGAGTGATCGGCCGGGTCCTGGCCGAGAGCGGGCGGCGCGACGAAGCCGTGATCGCCACCAAGGTGCACTACCCGACGGGACCAGGACCCAACGATCGTGGCAACTCGCGGATGCACATCATGCGCGCCTGCGAGCAGTCGCTGCGTCGACTGCAGACCGACCGCATCGACTTGTACCAGCTGCACCGACCCGATTTCGACATGCCGATCGACGAGACGTTGGGCGCACTCACCGACCTGGTCCGTCAGGGCAAGGTCTGCTACATCGGCAGTTCGACCGCGCCCGCATGGAAGGTGTTGGAGGGCGTGCTGGTGGCCGAGTTGCGGGGCCTGGTCCCGTTCGTGACCGATCAGCCGCCGTACAACCTGCTGGATCGGCGAGTGGAGAACGAGCTGGTGCCGATGGCACTGAAGTACGGCCTCGGCCTTCTGCCATGGTCCCCGCTGGCGATGGGCGTGTTGGCCGGTCGCTACGCCGACGACAACATCCGCCCGGAAGGTTCGCGTGCCAGCATGCGCGGCGGGATCTACGCGGACCGCGTCAGCCAGGGCGCCGTGGAGGCCGGCAACCAGTTCGTGCGACTGGCGCGAGACGCCGGTCTGGACCCAGCGCGGTTGGCGATTGCGTGGCTGATGCACCAACCGGCGGTGATCGCGCCGCTCATCGGCCCGCGCACCGTCGAGCAGTTGGAACACCTACTGCCGGTGATGGACATGACGATCAGCCCAGAGATCGCCGCGGCCTGCGACACGATCTGTGCCCCAGGAAGCGCTGTCGCCAACTTCCACAACTCGGCCCCGTGGATGAAGATGCGGATCGGCGGCCAGTGACTGCACGCCGCTGGGCCGTGGTGTGCGCGGCAGGGGCGATTGCATTCGTCGCCGGAGGATGTGGCGACACCCAATCGTCGACGCTCACGACTGCGCCGGTCACCACGCCGGCGACGTCGTCGTCGACGATCCCGGCAACCACGTCGTCATCCGCCCCGACCACGTCGTCGACCACCGTCGTGCCCCCCACCGCTGCATGCCCCGCATTCACCTAGACCGATGTCACCTCGGATGGCTTTCCCGGACGCCTGTCGGGTCTGGTCGGGGCCGACGTTCGCACCGGCACCGGGCTCTGCAGCGAGCGATACGTGCTCG